>CAZNAO010000001.1:0-70288 GCA_964571295.1 uncultured Gammaproteobacteria bacterium
CGAATTTCATCAGGTATTTCTGTTGCATTTCATCTAATTCGTCAAACGGAACCGGGATCGTTTCAATGTCAAAAATCATGGTGTTCATAGTACTATGAAATAAAACTTACATCTTCTTTACTATACGTTAGTGGTTGCTTTTTAGCAAAAGTGTGCTAGTATTACACGGATAATGATAGAATATTTTCTATGAAAAAAATTGCAGTTTTCTTCAAACTCCCCGGGGCGAAAGATGAGCCGCTTTCGAAACCTGATTATTGGACCGCATATTCTGAATTATCGGAAACTATTTCCGCCCGGGGTGCCCAAATGTATATCACTCGCGGACAGTCCACCTATTTAGGCAATGGGTTATTTTCACGATCATGGGTTATTGAGGAGGGTAATCTACGTGAAACGGGTCCGGTTACTGTCGAGGTGATATTTGACAAAGGAAGATTTAATTCTGACGGAACCATACCTGTGTTTAATAACAAAAAAATTCAAGACTACTGCGATGACAAATGGATGATGTATCAGCACCTGTCTCATCATTGCCCCAAAACGTTTTATGCTGAAAACTCCACACAACTCCAACCAATCATTTCCCAAATTTCAACAGAATATGTGGTGTTTAAGCCACGCGTGGGAGCTGGCGGCGATGGAGTAGTAATAGAAAAAAAAGCATATTTCAGTCACACTAGTCTTAGTCTAAAATTCCCGGCAATTATTTCAGAATTTATAGACACCTCGGACGGTATTCCTGGTATTGTCGAGGGAATGCACGATTTGCGTGTGGCGATTTTTGATGGGGAACTCTTATACTCATATGTTCGGACACCACCTAACGGAAGTCTTCTTGCAAATGTTGCAAAAGGCGGCACTTTTGCTATGGTAAATATTAAGCGCCTACCTCAAGAAATACTCAACATAATCACCAGCATCGACACCGAAATTAAAGATGTCGGGCACCGATTCTATACAGTTGATTTCGGCTGGACCTCTGAGGGTCCTAAAATTATTGAGATGAACTCTTTTATTGGGTTACTCCCCAACAAAGATGGTGCTGTTTTTAAACTTTTAAAAGAAAAATTAGTCAGTGTATTCATGGCATTATAGACCCACCTATCTTCACTATATGAAAAAAATTGCAGTATTTACTAATATGCCCCATAACGAATATGGTGCTCCGGTCTTCAAGCCCATTTATCAAGCCTCTTATACTGAGCTCAGCAAAGAAATCGCTAAACTCGGCGGGCAGTTATATATCACCCGTGACCAAGAAAGCTATCTCGGCAATGGATCTTTTTCTCGGTCATGGATTATGACTGATGCTGGTCTCACTGAAGCAGGACCAGTGACTGTTGATGCTATTTTCAATAAAGGAAGATTTGAGTCAGACAACACTATACCAATACTTAATCCACCCAAATTAAAAAAGGTGTGTGACAATAAATGGCTGATGTATCAGATGTTTTCCGAATACTGCCCTCAGACATTTTTTATTGAAAACCCAGATGAGTTACTGGCTGCATTCACAAACATTACGACGAAAAAAGTGGTCTTCAAGCCGCATACCGGCAGTGAAGGCATGGGCGTAATCATCGAAGAAAAGGGATATCTTGTACAACACTTGTCTTCTCTCTTGTTTCCAGGTATTGTCTCAGAATTCTTAGACACCTCTCATGGAATTCCGGGTATTACCGAGGGAACCCATGATCTTCGGTTAGCCTTTCTTGATGAAGAAATTGCATTTTCATATGTCAGAAAACCTCCAGCAGGGAGTTTATTAGCCAATATATCGCAAGGTGGAAGTTTTACCATGCTTGACCCCCGTACCTTACCGCCCGAAGTGATCTCAATTGCACAGAAAATTGATTCTCATTTCGCAGATTGCGGCCACCGTTTTTACTGTATTGATTTTGGTTATACCCTTGAGGGTCCTAAAATTATTGAGATGAATTCCGAGGTGCGCCTCTCCCCCAATAGTGATTCTCCGATTTTTGCTACGTTTAAAAAACAACTGGCCCAAGTATTGATGGATCTCTAACTAGAAATTGAAAATCTACTAAAATTAGCGTACACGGGCACATGCTCGTGTATTTACTTTTTGACTTTTCTGCCAATCTCATACATCCCGATTCCTGCCGCAACAGAGACATTGAGACTTTCTTTCATTCCATGCATGGGAATATGCACGACCGCGTCTACGTGTGCGAGTACTTCCTCTTTGATCCCGTCGACTTCGTTGCCCACGATAAGTGCCACGTTCTTCTCGTCCGGATCATACGTCCCGATATCGGTACTTTCTTCTGTCTTCTCAAGGGCCACTATCGTGTACCCCTGCTTTTTCAAGCGATAGATAAGTTCTATAAGCGATTCACTATGTTCCCAGGGAACGGTTTTCTCGGCACCAAGGGCCACTTTATTGATTTCCGGGCGGGGTGGGAATGGCGTATAGCCAACGAGATATAATTTGGTAAATCCGCATGCGTCAGCAGTACGGAACATCGCTCCCACATTGTGACAGGAGCGGATATTGGGAAGGATAAGTACTAAGTCGGGTTTCATAGGCTCACAGCATACCGGAAAAATGGCTGCTTTTCAAGCATACTAGATCTATAAATAAAAACAGCCCGGGTGGGCTTGTTTTAATTCTTCATCCTAGTGCTAATCGCGGGACAAAGATAAATACTGCGGTTGCAATAGCTATCCCTGCGGCGAGATAAAAATACACAAAAGAAAACTCAGACTTTACGGCGTCTTGTGCCAAATATTTATGTTGCATATATTGTTTGTTTTTTTTGTTTTTTGTATGTTGCAACGCTATATACTATACCATAAAAAACGGCTTTTGTCAACCTCATTTTTAGCCAAATTTTGCATTTTTAATGAAAAAAAAGGAGCTATCTGATATACTTGTACGACAACTTAAAACTTATGAGTTTTAAGTGATAGTTATATGTCCACTCTTAAACTTTACCAAACTCAGTTTCTTGAACATCTCGAGATCGAAAAAAACCGGAGCGACAAAACGACCCGGAATTATGATTTTTATTTGAAGCGATTCATCGAATGGTTCGGGGAGAACAAAAAACCCGGAGATATTACCTACGAAAGTATCCGGCAATATCGTCTCTGGCTCAACCGGCTGATCGATGTACATGGAGAGCCACTCAAGAAGAATACACAAAACTATCACCTGATCGCACTTCGGACATTCCTCAAATATTTGGCAAAACGCGATATCGAAACCCTGCCTGCAGAGAAAATTGAACTCATGAAAATGCCCGACCGCGAAGTGTCTTTTCTTGATGGAAGCGATCTCGCACGCATCCTCGAAGCTCCCCTCAGGAATATCAATACCAAAAAACTTGAGCGTGAGACAGCCAAAATTTCTGCCGGACCGACCCTGCTCATTGCATACCGGGACAAGGCGATTCTTGAATTGCTTTTTTCGACCGGACTTCGTGTCTCTGAGTTGATCAAGCTCAAAAAAGATGACGTGAACCTCAAACGGGATGAATTTACCGTGATCGGAAAAGGCCGTAAAACCCGGGTAGTATTTCTCTCAGAACAGGCGAAGTACTGGCTCAAGAAATATCTTGACCTTCGTCATGATATTCATCCGTATCTCTTTATCTCCCATGATAAACGAACCAAAAAAATGGAGGTAATAAAAAATAAATCTAAAGGAATACCGGATGAACCTCTGACCACACGTTCAGTGCAACGTATTGTCCAAAAACACGCCCGTGAAGCAGGTATCACCAAATCAGTCACTCCACACACCCTTCGACACTCTTATGCCACTGATTTGCTCCAAAACGGGGCCGACATACGCAGCGTACAGTCCATGCTCGGACATGCTTCAATTACGACGACCCAGATCTATACGCATATTACTGACCGGGAATTGCTTAATATACATAAAAAATTTCATGATAAAAAACGAAAGAATGATTGACAAAAAGAATCAAAAGTCGTACAGTGGAAAGCCGAAAGTCCGATTTTGACTTTATGTTACCACTTTCCCGACTTTTGACTCACATGAGCCCATAGTTCAATGGATAGAACACTAGCCTTCTAAGCTGGATATGCAGGTTCGATTCCTGCTGGGCTCACGCTAAACCCTGCACCGCTCTGGCGCAGGGTTTTTTGACAAAAGAAACTATATCCTGTAATTTCCCCAGTAAGGAGGTTTTATGAAAAAAAAGAAGAAGCCCACTCTCTACTGGTGTGCTCAGTGCGAACACCGGGAAACACCTACGGTCGGTGAGAAATGGTTTTTTCTCACCATAAAGAAAGAGTTGTGCTGCCCACGATGTCATGCAGATTCTTTCTACATCTTCGAAGACGAACCGTACGCATGCGTAATATGCGGCACCCCTTCTCCCTCGCGGGATGTCGCTCGATCCAGGAATGGTTCACCTTGCACGTATCGAAAATCCGGCAAGTGCCCCGGAGTATTTCGTCCCAAAAAACCTCGCACACCCTCATCTCTCCGATAATCGCACGTCGTGGGAGCAATGAAGCAAGCCACCTCGACGTCATAAGTTTTGTATCCGACATACAAAGCTTATGACGGGTGACTTGCTTTTTGTTTACTCTTGCAATAATTCCCCTTTTACGCAATACTACTGATAACACACACTTATTCATTAATCATTATTATATGTGGGTGCTCGCGATCGTTATTGCTTTTATCCTACTGATCAGTATTCGCCAGGTGAATCAGTATGAGCGTGGAGTAAAGTTTCAACTTGGTAAGTTTACCAAATTGATTGAACCCGGCTGGAGATTGGTCGTACCAATTTTCCAAAGCATGCAAAAAGTAGATATCCGCACCAAGGCAGTAGATGTGCCATTTCAGGAAGCAATTACTAAAGATAATGTATCCGCAAAAATCAATGCCGTTATTTATTACCGGGTGATCGATGCTGGAAAAGCAGTGCTGGAAGTAGAAAATTTCTGGTTTGCCGTATCGCAACTCGCCCAGACTACTATGCGTAATGTGATTGGACAGCTCGAGCTTGACGAGCTCCTTGCACGCCGGGAAGAGGCTGCAAAGAAAATCCGGGAAATCATCGATGTTGCGACTGATGTCTGGGGAATCAAGGTTGAAACCGTAGAATTGAAAGATATCACCCTCCCTGACGATATGCAGCGCGTTATTGCAAAACAAGCAGAAGCTGAGCGTGAGAAGCGGTCGGTTATCATCAAAGCGGAAGGCGAAATCGCGGCTGCAGAGAATATTGCACAGGCCGCACGCATGCTTTCCGATGCTCCAGGAGCACTCCACCTCCGCACCCTGTCTACTATCAATGATGTAAGCTCTGACCAATCCAATACGATTATCTTCGCCGTACCGCTTGAAGTACTCAGGTCATTTGAGAAAAAATAATAGCCCGCAATCTCACAACGACACACGACTCACGTAACACGACCAGTACCGCTATCCTTGTGTCGTGCCATGCGCTCTCGTGTGTCGTTTTTGATTTATGATTGACAAAAAGCCTAAAAATGTATATACTCGACTTTACAAATTAAGGTTCTCAGAGGTAAATCGAGGGGTGGCTATGGTGTAGTGGTAGCACAGGAGATTGTGGCTCTCCTAGTACGGGTTCAATTCCCGTTAGTCACCCCTTGGTGTATCTCTTCTATAAAAAAGCCTGAATAGGGCTTTTTTGCTTATAACCGCTTTCATTTTCACCCTTCCCGTGCTACCATACTTGGTATACCCACTATCTGATATCTTATGAAATTTTCTACCCGCATTTTTCTTTTAATGCTCATTCTACTTGTTAGCGGATTTGGCTGCACCTCTCGCACCCCTGACACCCCCACTGAACCTACTGCAATGTTCTACCCTGATTCATTCGACCCTACAATCCTGATCGGACGTTGGCATACTGAACTTGGAGACGGAGGAGGAATTGGTGGATACCGTGATTATACCTTCTACTCTGACGGGACTTTTGCAGTCGAAGGTTACCCTGCATGGAATGAATATGGTACCTATGAAGTAACTGGATATGACAACAATCTAGTCACCGTCAGCTTCATAGGAACAACAGGTGAACAAGCGAGTGCGTACCAGGCGGTTCTCCAATTCGAACCAAATGGTACAGAATTTAATTCACCCACTCTTGGGAACTACACTCGCGCCGAGTAATTAGACCTTCTTCGACCATTGTTCGAGCGTCCTATGTCTCACCTCAATCGACTACTTATTCTTTCTCTTTCTACTGGAGGTGGGCATATACAAGCTGCACGCGCACTTGAAAAGACTGTAGCGCGCGATTTTCCCCACATTGTCTGTCGGCACATTGATGTAGCTGATTTTATTACCCCTCTATTCAAAACTACTACGATCGGAGGATACAGCTTCCTCATTTCACATTTACCACGTGTCTGGAAATCTCTATTTAAGCTTACCGACAATACACGTATCATGTCGGCATATCGCACGCTCACCAACTATCTCAAAAAATTAAATTCATTCGATTTTTTACACGAAGTCGAAGCTTTTCGTCCGGATCACATTATTTGCACCCATTTCCTACCTGCGGAAATACTTGCCCATGCTCAAAAAAAGCAAATGAATAAAATTCCCCTTACTGAAATCATCACTGACTATGGAGTACATCCTGCATGGGTGATCGATGGCATTGACACCTATATCGTTGCGACACCTTCCATGAAACAATACTTAACAGACTCCTTTGCCATTCCTTCTTCAGCCATTCAAACTTTTGGTATACCCATCGACCCTGCATTTCAAAATTCGGAAGATCCCGTACATCTCAAATCTTCATATGGATTTTCTCCTACCAACCCACTTATTCTAGTTTTGGCAGGCGGGAGCGGATTAATCGATATAGTAGCCGTACTTGAACGGCTTTTCTCACATATCGCTTCTCCTGTAACGATCATTGCGGTTGCGGGAAACAATGAAGTTCTCCATAGACGTATCACCAAGCTTACTCCTCCTTCATATATTACTTATCGTACCTACGGTTGGACTGACCGTATTCCTGAATTTATGCGTATGGCCTCGGTAGTCGTAAGTAAACCTGGGGGACTTACCACCACGGAATGTATGTCCCTTGGAGTACCCTTGATCGCAATTAACCCGATCCCTGGACAGGAGGAATTTAATGTTGGCTTCCTTTCAGAGGCCGGAAGAGGTGCATATGCACCAACCATTGAGGATATCTGTCCACTTCTCGATCGATATCTCTCAACAGACTATGTACCAAAAGACCGTGTTTCTTCACGGTCTGCTCACCAGATTATAGAATTTCTCGCTTCTCAGCCATTATCATAGAGATTGGGATCGTTGGGCGGAATATATGTGTCCGGATCTTGCCCTGGGGTCATCGGATTTTGTAGGCTGCTGTAGAGCCCGCTGTACACCGCATACACGATACTATATGCTCCCAAAATGATGACCAGTCCGATCACGCTATAGAGTAATATCTTTTTACCCCCTCCCATCTTTTCTTCATTACCGTTTGAGGTCATAATCATGAATCCCCCTGCTATCGCAAAGACTACGGCGATCGTACCAATCACGCCCAGGGAAATTTTTATCAAGCTTGCCGCAATAACTCGAGGATCTCTTGATTCTCCTAAATTCGCACCTTTTTGTCCGGCAAATCCCTGGAGTTGCTGATTGATGTCTGCTTGAAGTCCCTGCGCATACGCATAGGAACTAATACCCAGTCCTAAAGCAATCACCACTGCACCTATCCATATTTTTTTTGTACGCCACGTCATATTCTTACTCTCATTACTTAAATCCTCCAACCTCAGAAGCGATTCTGGTTAACACAAAATTCGTAATGCTATACGCGCATAAAATGATGATAAGACCGATTATCGCGTACTGAATGATTTTCTTAGCACCCCCCACCTTCTCATCATTCCCTGCCGCAGTAAACATGATAAAACCTGCATAAAAGACTAGTAGTAAAAATATCGTTCCAAGAAGGGAAAGCACTATCTTTACCCCTTCGGCCACGGCAATTCTAGGATCCTTGGCTTCAGCGCCATATCCTGCCGCACCAGACCCTGCATTCAATTGTCCCAATACATCCGGGCCCGTACCGATTACTTCTCGTACCGGTAGTGCACTGCCCAGACACACCAACCCGATCATCATCCCCACCACTGCACTGTTCCATTTTTTTTTCATATGATCGGATTATGGTGAGGTACTTGTAGCAGTAAGCGCACCCTCCATCACTCGTGTTACCACAAAATTGGTAATACTATATGCCATGAGCAATATGATAAGACCAATAATTGACGTACTGATAATACTTTTTGCCTTCGTTACCGCCTCATCGTTCCCCGCCGCAGTCATCCAGAGATATCCTGCGTAAATAATAAGTACCGTAAAAATAACCCCCAGAAGTGACAACAGAATCCTTATTGCTCGCCCCACATTCTCAGCAAATGTCGTCTCGGTTGCCGCAGCATATCCTGCCCGTCCCGCTGCCTGATCTACTCTTTCAGTACCCAAATCAATTGCGTAGACTCCCGGAACAAATACGAACACAAGCATGAGGGAGAGAAGGAACGTTTTGAGACGGAAATACATAGTATTGAATTTTAATTCCCAAACTGTCGAGTTACGAATATTGTAATTGCGTATGCAGAAACCACAATAAACAATCCCATGATTGAGGATTTAAAAATTTCTTTCGCTTTTGAAACCATTTCATCATTTCCTCGAGCAGTCATCCAGAGATATCCTGCGTAGACGGTAAGAATAAGAAATACCAACCCAATCATGCTTAATGCTACTTTGATTATATTTCCCACAATCACGCTGATATCACTTTCGACATTTCCACCGATCCCTTGTTGCACATTTTTGAGATTATCGTCCGCACTCCCCAATCCTTGTCCCCAGACATGAAAAGGGATCATACCCCACGTAAGCATTACCACGAAGAGAAGATGGTAGACTTTTTTACCTGTTTTCGATACTTGCATACGATAATCTGAAATTATGTTTTTATAGTCCGACAGCTCCGGTAACAAATGTCGAAATTGCAAATCCCGAAACCGCAATCAAGAGCCCGATAATTGCAGCAATAATGGTTTTTTTCGCCTCGGCAATCTTTTCTTCCTCACCACGTGCGAGAAACCATATCACTCCGGCATAGAGCATGAGCAGGAAAAATATGAGACCGGTGATTCCAAAAAACCACTGTGCCACTTCTCCCACATACGTTGCTACTTCGTTTTTTGGAAGTCCAGTTGGTGCTATGGCCTGATTCAGCATTCCCGGAGCATCTCCGATTTTCTTTGCCGCATTCGCGATTGTACTATGCATGCACGCTACCAACAGTCCAGTACCTAGTCCTGTATAAATACCCCACTGTTTCTTTGTTCTTTTGGAGAACATACTAAGAAGGTTGCCATCTACACTTTGTATCTCCATTGCAACCATCTTCATCATTATTCCACATTTCACATTTATGTCCTGAACTTGTTACCGCAACACAGGTGATTCCGTTTGCACCACCTGCCATACAATAACCCACACGATCATCGTCATTGGTGGTACTACAAATCACTCCTCCCTGCCCCTGAATTTGGGTACAATATTCTTGATCGACTACACAACGACCTTGCGCAGTCGGAGTTGGCGTTGGTGTCGTATTTCCTCCACCACCACCTGCATTTCCCCCCAGCTGGAATACGAAATTGGTCAAGGCATACGCTCCCATGACGATAATAATACCGATCGTCGCCCCGATAATCGTATTGAGTGCCTTTCCCGTCTGCTCACTGTTGCCTCGCGCGGTCATCCAGAGGATTCCTCCGTATAGTACTAACACAAAAAATAATACCGAAATCATAGAAAGCAATGTTCCTATGATGTTTCCTGCAATGGTTGGGACACTATTGCCATAACCAGTGAGACCCGCGGCACCCGCCGTCTCATCCAACCCGAAATTCGCTGCCATGACGGTCGGTACCATCACCATTGACACTGCAATACATAAGCCGGTAATAAATGGTGCGTATTTGCGCATACGATAGAAAAAATTATTATTCTATTTACGTTATCCAAAACTGGGTCCACACGAACCAGTTGTAGCGCATAGTGCCCGTATGATGTAGCTTGTAATCGCGTATGATGTGAAAATAATGATAAGCCCGATCACCGCTGAAATCAACATTTTTTTTGCACTCCCTACTTTCTCATCATTCCCCCCTGCGGTCATCCAGGTGAAACCTGCATAGAGCACGATACATACCGCAATAAGCCCAAGAAACGTGAGGACAAAATTGATAATTCTAATAGCTAAAATTCGAGGATCCTCTTTTGTCAACCCCGTACCTTCCCCACAATCGACCCCCAATATGTCATTTGGATTACTGCATCCCTGCGCGTACACCTGACTTCCCCATAGCAGTGCGAGCCCAAAAAACGCTGCGACTACCAGTAATGCACGAGTTTTTTGTATGTTCATATGCATGGATTGAATTACTCACAGTTTTCCCGGCTTATTGTAACATACTAAGTCAGGAAAACTGTGATACCATATACTGTTTGGCATATGGTTCACAATATTTGTTCTGAAACTTACGGTGTAGTACCTTCGATAGCTGCACCGATATTTGAGACAAAGAACTGAGCGATTGCATATGCAGAGAGAATGATCGCAAGACCAATCACTGATGCAATAATAATCTTCTTTGCTTCGCCTACCGCTTCGTCATTGCCACCTGCGGTCATCCATTTGAAACCTCCCCAGAGGATCAAAATCACTGCGATCAAACCAAGGAACGTCAACGCGAGATTGATCAATCTAATGATGACGATTCGTGCATCGGTTTCACCAGTAGTTACATTGATATTTTGTGCAACCGGATCCAAACCATAGTCCACGCCAGGATCTATCTGTGCGCTCGTTGTTGCCGGTGAGAGAGAGAACACGCTTACCAAAGCAGCGACGCCTAATAGGAGCGCATTTCGATGCTTCAGTAATTTTGCTACTGTGTTATTCACACTTCTCACCCCCTTTCAATGTATGATATTTTTTCATACGCGTCACGTATTTTACGTGATGTGTTATTTACACTTAAGGTGCAGCCTGTAAAGTCTGCAAAATCAACGTAAGTATAGCATAGCTGCTGAAAACCACAATAATACCTATCCCAGCCCACAACATTGCCTGCATTCCTTTTGCAATTTTTTCTGAATTTCCCGCGCTCGTAAGCCACTGAAATCCTCCATAGACAAATACCACAAACGCAATCGTACCAATTATTCCTACCACCACTTTTACCGTATTACCGAGAATTATTTTGATATCAGTCTCACCAAGCGGATTTACCAACGACACACAGTCTTGTCCAGTCGCACAGCTGCTCGGCGTGTTGACGCTTTCATTGCTTTCCCGCTGTATCTGAATCTGTCTATACTCCTCGCACGACTGTGGCGAAGGAAATTTTTGTCCTGCAGGACATGAAGCAATGTCGGTCTCTGACTGCGAACAAAGCTTAGTAGTTGTGATATAGCAACTTCCTATAGCACCAGGGAGGACGAGATTTGGATCTTGGCACGCTCCTTCTCCAGAACCGTCATCTGCACAAACCAAACCCTCAAGACATTGTTCATCTATTTCACACGGTTCACCATTACCGGCCTGTGCCTTAACAGGCAGCGACTGTCCTACCCCCATTATTACGATGAGTAATGCGATACTGTTTTTTAGTACACTTTTCATATGATTTTAAAATGGAAGTAGACTCGACTGAATTCCAATCGCTTTTACCACAAATCCAATAAGGATATACGCAGAAAAAGTAATAATAAGTCCCAAGGTTGCCGCTACCAAGATTTGCTTCCCCTGTCCCACTTTTTCCGCATTTCCAAATGACATGATCATGGTGATCCCGCCATACACGAAGAAGACAAAAGCGAGTCCTGCAATCACGGAGAAAAGCCACTCTGCCACCTTTACCCCCAACTCAACCAGGTCTTCTACATTTCGACATGACCCATCCCATGCACAGTCCGGAAGTGGACCATTGTAATTTGCAGGTTTTTGATGTGTACTTGATATCCACGCATCTATTGCCTCGGAAGTATTCACCTGCACGATCCTGTCTACACATTTTTCATTATCCCCTATCTTACAGTGCAGCACTTTAGTACATGTATTTGGATCCAACTCACTACATTTGGTTGTATTATCTGACTTAGAGATGCATTTTGCACCTGTCTGCCACCACAGACACGCCGCATCCGCATTACACTGCTCTACATTTGCTCCGTATTTACTTTGACAAGCTGTATTGGTCGGCGGATAATCATTGTTACCCGCTATTTTCATGAAATAGACAAACACTTCATCCGGATTCTGGTCCAATTCACAAAACCAGTATCTGGTACGAAATAACTCGTCATCTCCCTCAATTGCGCTTTCTTGTGCAAAATGATATTTGGTTACCAAATCATCTGGCTCATTGTCAGGATATGCACCGCTATTACAGCCGCGATCTGCGCTATTATTCCCTTCAAAAATCCACTCACCATTTTCTTCACCCGGACTCATTCTGAATTGTCTGATCACATCCTCATCACCCCATTCTGGACTTATGATTTTATTTCCCGTGACATTGACCCCATTGATGAGATCTGTCCACTCCGCCCATGTTTTATCTTTTGCCACGGTTACACAAAAAAATTCACCTCGGTTATCTTTGGGATGGTGTGTCTGATAATCAAAATCCTCATTAGTCTGATGACTTCCATTAAATTTTTCTCCATTTGGGCGAGTTATCTTAAAAATGGCAATTTGTTGATTTTCATTCGGTGCTACCGGACATTTGAATCCTTTTAAATCCACAGGATATTCAGCTGCTACGGCACTTCCTGTCCATGCACCAAATGCGAGAAGTAGTGCGATAATATATATGTTGACTTTTCTATATCTCATATATCAAATCAATAGGTTTGCTGAATTTTTGCCGCCGTATTTATGATTACCGACTTATCTTTTCTCAGTGTTTCTTCCGGAGTATTTCCCTGTCTCAGAAACTCGGTTATCATATCTTTCAATGCAGTGGTCGCCACATCCACTTCTCGTCCTCGATACCAATTTTCTGCAAAGAGTGCCTGTGTCGCAAATGGACCCAGTGTTTCATTCTCCTGTTGTGCCGTAATCTGTTCCCGATACGGACTTGGCCTGAATGTGGCAGTCACGTATTGCTGCACTTTTTCTTTCGAGGTAATAAAATTCACGAAGCCCCATGCCTCATTCTGATTCTGGGATTTTTTCACGACTGATTCCACCCAATAATTGGCAACGTTTACCGGTGTTTCCGGATTGAGTTGTGGAATAGTTGCAATCTTGATCGCGAGCTGTGGAGCGCGCGCTTGCAATCTCGGATAATCATACGCGAATCCAAGGAAAAATGCCGTGCGACCTCTCACGAATTCGTCAAACGCATTTTGCATACGATCATTCCAGCTATACCGATCTGCGGTCGCTCGTGCGAAACCGGTATAGAAATCGAGCGCTCGGATGGTCGAGTGTGTCCGACTCTGATCTCGATCAACTCCAGAGGCAAATGCTACCGTATCCCCGTCTGTCACTTTTGACCCACTTTGAAGCATGAGTAGTGCAACAATGTCTGCAAAATTATCGATATTATTCGATGTGCCCATCGCGACTCCCGATTGGATTATATCGAGCGTAGCACTGAATTTCGTCGTCTGTTGCACCGCACGTACAAACTCATCCCAGGTCTTTGGAGCTTCCGCAATACCCGAGCGATCAAGAATCGTCTGATTGTAGAACAATGCAAGCGAATCAAGGGCCATCGGAAGGCCGAAAATACCTTCATTGATAATGATATCTTTTGCGACCGTCTGGACATACTGATTTCGAATGTCACGTTCCCGGGGAAGTGATACCGTATCCACCACCACTTCCTGCTCTTTGGTATATTGATTCTTGGTTATCAGACGTGGTAATTGTACCGATGCAGGTGCCGCAGCAAGTCTGCTTTCATTCTTCCTAAGCCACCGAACATGCATCGATACGATATCCGGACCCACATCATCCGCAAGCGCATTGGTGAACAATGAATCGAATTCTTCATACCGTACTTGTCGAATATTGATCGTTACATGCGGATAACGCGCTGAATACTCCACTGCATACGCTCGCAATTGTTCGACATCTCCGTAGACCGTCCAATAATTCAAAGTGATCGGACGGAGTGATGCCCGCTCTTCCTGATTCAATCCTTTACAACCAAAACCACTGAATATCAAAAGAACACTCAACACTCCCAAGGATAGTAGCGATGTAACTTTTTTCCTCATAACATTCCATCTTAAGTCGAAAGTCTGTAAAGTCGAAAGTCTGTAAAGTAATTGGTGTTTTGGTTTATGGACTTTAAGACTTTACGGACGTTATAGGCTCATTTAAATATTTCAAATATAAATCCTACCAGTGCGTAACTTGCAAAAATAAGCGCTACCCCCAGGGTCGCCCACACTATCGTATTTTGCGCTTTCGTCTGAGTTTCCGAATTTCCCCGGGCGGTCATCCACAATACTCCACCATAAATGATCATTATGAGTGCAATGGTACCGATTATCCCAAGCACCCCTCGAATGAGCATTCCCACAAACTGAGAAAGATCTGTCGTCTGAAGCAGATTCAATCTCCGGGCATATTCGGATAGATTACTTGTTCCACCCGTACTTGAACTCGTATTTCCTCCTGAATTTGAAGAAGGTGTCGAAGACGCGGAGGGGTCATCTGGCGCAGGATAGTCTTCTTTCTCCGCAATTTTCATAAAATACACAAAAGCCTGTTCAACCCCATGACCTTCATCACTGGGAATGCCGTAAAAATAAAATCTTACTCGCGGAGCAAGATTTGCCTCCTGCTCCGAAAGAGGTCCACACCCATACAAAAACGTAGGCAAACATGTTTGGGCAAAATGATACATTACATCGTTATCGTCCGGTTCATCATTGGCATCTGAGGATCCCATCACCTCGTTCCAACCATAACCAGTTCCGTCTGCTTGTCGTTCATCCTTCCACTCGTCGTCTACATAAAATTGTCTAATCACATCTTCATTTCCCCATTCAGTAGGAACTAGTTTTTGCCCCACAATATCAACCCCCTGGGTCAGATCATTCCATGTCGCTGAGTTTCGATTCTTATCTACCGTTATGCAGAAAAATCGCCCGGAGTCGAGTTTCGGCTGATGTTCTACTGTATTATAATGCTCTGTCTCTTCTCCATCATCATCAAACTCTGTCGCACCATTGGCCACATCCGGGATAACCAATTTGAAAATCGCTATTTTTCTGTTGTTCTCCGGAGCCTGCGGACATTTAAAATCACCAAGATTGACTGTATACGGCTCTGTTGCGGCCACACTTCCCGTCCACGCACACCACAACATCATGGTTGCCGCGATATATGAATAAACTGCCGTTTTGGTCATATGCGGTATTACAACTTATAGTAGGCCTTCCTTTTTTGCAAAATGAATTGCAGTCTTCAATAATGCCAGTTTGTTTCCGGTATCAAAATATTCCCCTTCGTATTCGTATGCGAAAAATTTCTTTTTCTTGGCGAGCGTGTGTGCCGCATCTGCAAGCCATATTTCCCCATCTTTGCCCGTACCTTGCTCCTGCAAGATATTCCATATGTCCGAGGTCAAAATATAGCGCATCCCTCCCACAATAAGACCATATGGTGACACATGTTCTAGAGCAGGTTTTTCTTTGAACTCAGTGACGCGATAGAGCCCGCCACCCAGAGGTTTTCCATACACATTTCCATATTTACGCATTTCCTCTTTGTTTCCTATTTTTTGCACTCCAATAATTGAAGCTTTTTTCTTGTAAAAGATGTCGAGAAGCTGAGCTATTACCGGAGTTTTCGCATCAATGATGCTATCTCCATCTGAAAACGCAAACGGCTCATCGCCTATAAATTCTCTCGCACAAAGAAGCGCATGTCCATTCCCTAGCGGTTCTGGCTGTCTGGTGTAGAAAAATCGCACTTTTTTATTTAATTCGATCAATGATTGAACTCGGTCGAGTTTTCCCTGCCGTTCTAGATATGCCTCATAATCAGGATCGCGATCAAAATGATCTTCGATAGCACGTTTCTGAGAACTGGTCACAAAAATGATTTCCGTTATGCCGCTCGCCGCCATTTCTTCGACAATATACTGGACGACCGGCTTATCGAGTACTGGTAACATCTCTTTCGGCATGGCTTTGGTTGCTGGAAGAAAACGAGTTCCAAGCCCCGCGACAGTAATAACACCTTTTTTGACACGAATATTCTTCATAGAAATGAATGTAATGGCGATAGTATAACATACCTTAGTCGAAAGTCATAACGTCCACAACGTCTAAAGTTCTGTCTATTGACTTTCTACTTTCGGCACTACTGTACCTCTTCCCAACTGATTAACTCATAGGTCGACCCTGTCGGAAATCCGGGTGGTGGATAATATTTCAAATTTCCATCATATACGTGATTTGTATAGACATATCCTGCCACCACAACTCCTTGCGCAGTTACATATTTCCACCCTCCTCCTCGATAGGAAATCTGAGAACCGAAAAACGTAAGGGAATTTTTGAGTGCAAGTGATTGCCCCGAATAATTGTAGTTCGGCATGTAAATTTGGCCGGTTTGTGAAAGTGCCGCAGCATTGATTTCAAGATTGTTAGGAGCTTTATAGGGAATAATAATATCACGCTGCGTGATGATACCTATCACATCATCACTTGATTTTTGATACTGGAGCAGGTTATTAGGTATAAAGACCTGATAATTACCTGCGATCGGGAAACTACCCGTACCGATCGTTACTCGACCATTTACTGTCCCTTCAACCCACAAGTTTTCTTCGACGAAAATCACGCCATTTGCAGGTAAAGAAAATGTGCTATTTGACGCATTACCTGAATTGAGTAAACTTTTTGACTTGATATCATAACAACGTCTACGCCATCGTGAATCATCATAGTCATAGAGGTAAAAACAATCGGTCGCCGTGACCCGATATACGGTATATTGCGTATTATTGAATATGATTTGATAGCCCTCATCATTACCGAGTGGAGGGAAATACTTTCCCCCAGTTTGTGCCGCGGTGCGCAGTTCAGAAAGATCTGCAGAGACTGAGCCAAAATCTGCCGCAGGTACCGGAAACTTCCAATAATATTGTGGTCCGCCGTTTCCCCATACACCCGGCTTTACCTGTCCATTGTAGTTGTATGTCGTCTTAGCACTTTTTACCCACGAATCAGTAGTACCATCAAATTTAATTCCACCATTTGACATCACTTCTCCAAACACTTGTGTCGTGGCACTAAATGACATATCAGCATTTTCAATAAACGCACTATCCGTAAAAGATGGGAAGCCCAATCGAACACGGAGTGTGCGGTCACTAATACCATTCAACATGGAACCTTGGGATGCTACGGCGATTACCGATGAATTGGGCAAGGGTGAAGAAATAGTGAGAGCGAATGCGCCGATCGTGTTATCGTTCTTATCAGAAAAATCATGTATATACGGACCGGGGGAACCGGTACCATCGGTAAAATCAGAGGTATTGTGAGCCAAATGCCATCGATAATAATTAATCCCCGCCTCAGCAATATGAAACGCAGCATCTCTTCGATACACAGTCATCGACGTACGATGCTCGAACAATGCATACGCAAGCAATCCTAATACCATCAATACAAATGCAATTGACCCGAATACCATGACGATAAGGAGGGTAGTTCCTCGACTTCGTCGAGAAAGTCTAAAATTTGAAAGTCGTAACATCATAAAAGTAGCACACAAAATTCAGCCGGATTCATTTCAAAATTTTTGTATATTTTTCCATATATATTGTATCTTACACTTTCGGCTTAATTGGTTTTTAAGTTTCGTATCTGCGTAATTGATTCTACGCGAATTGGCACTGGACTCTTACTCTGATCTTTCTCAATCTGAACCATTACCTTTACCATGCGAATATTCGGAATGGTAATCGGTGACACCATGGGCGAGCCGGTTCCTGTATATGATTCAGTAAAATACTGAAACGTATCGATTCCTTTTACTGCATTTTCCACATTGTGTACGAGCACCGTTACTTGTTCGGTACCTGTATACGCAAGTGGGTTGCCACTTGGTTTCAAAATTCCGCGCCGAAGTTCAGAGCCTTGTATCCAATAGCGTACACGCTCTCGGAGCGAATCCTCATCTATATTCGCATATACCGTGAGTGTCGAGGTGGTCGCAGTTGCAATCGGGTATGAACCCACACTTGAACTTTCTGCAGTACGAACGACATTCGTGATTTCAGTTACGATACGCCTTGCTTCACGTTGCCCATAAAGCTGATCATCAAGAATTTTCTGATCCTTGAAACTGAGCGCAATAAACGTTCCTGCGCCCATCAAAATAATCAAGGTAATCCCGATTACAACCGACACTTCAAGCAGTGACATGCCACGGATGCTGTGTCCAACATAGTATTTCATAGTGACATAAGATCAGCAGTGAGTACATGATCTCCCGTAATCTCCAATTCATCTTGAAAAGTTTCGAACCCTTCCGCCTCAATCGTTATCATATATGTCCCACCAACAAGCCCCCCCACATAGGTCTGCCCCGGCGGTGTACATTCATTCGTATAGATAAACGATATATCAGATACAAGCGGCGTTACTAATGGATTTGTCGTATCCAGATACACACGATACCTCATGAATTGTTCATCATCATGTATCGATGAAATTGTAATCATGTTATCCGTATAGAACGTCGCTCCTGTCCCGTCTGGTCCCACAAAATTCCATTCTGCATTACTTGAGGTAGCAGTAGCAATTTGCAATCTGACCGTGGTTGACGCGGGCTGAGTCATTGGATCCCATGACCACTGGATATAGCGTGCACGTTCACCAACTTCAATCGTCGATGATTCGAGATATCCACTACTTACATATTGAGTTCCATTTTTCACCAAAGACAAATTACCTGGACTACTGTAGACATCAATACCTGATCCCGCGCCATATCCGTTTCCACCACCGAAAATTTCGTACCCTTCTCCAAGCGACCAGTCGGTCTGCACAACACTTCCCACACCCGTCATTTTTTCAGAAAAAAAATTTTCAGGTCCGGTAATGATCACAGAGGCTCCAGCAATGGGTGCTCCTTGATGACGCGCAAGCACGATCAAAGATCGAGGAGTATCCGGACCTACAATTAGGGTTGCATTTTGTGATGAACCAGGTAAAAGCGATATTGGTACATCAGGAATAGTTCCTATGAGATCATACCCCGTGACACCCATGCCATATTTATCCCACGACAATGGTAGCGAAAGCACACCTCCAGCACCTGTGCTGTACGTTTCATTTACCAAATATATGTCAGGATTGGTTCCGATTACTCGAGTCCCTTTAATTGCGAGCTCCACATTCGGGACCTCCACACATTGAACATTTTCTGAAGTAATCTGGAGTGAAGATGTACGGTCAATTGTCAGGGTCAAATTACTTACCTCTTGCTTCAATACTGAGACAAACGGTGTCACCGGATTCGGATTTGCAGGTGTTGATGAACGTGTATGATCAAATGTATATCCTGACTTAGTCGCTTCGATCACATATTTTGCGGTACTTGTTGCCAAATCATAGATACGAAGATACCCCTCATTATCGGTCGTATCGAAAAAATCATATGCAGGGTTGGTAGTTGTATTCACTACATGTACCACCGCCTCTGGTACAGGATCGCCGTATGCATTTATCACACGTACGAACAATGCGCCATTATTTGAATTCCCTTCTAGATATTTAGGAGCTACGTAGGTGTACATCGAAAGTTCTTCAACTTGTCCGCATGAAATGCAGCGTACGTCTACCTGCACAAACTTATAATCCGCAGGGGCAGTATCTGATGGAGTTCCACCAACCACCCCATCATACGGGTCATCAATATTTCTAATAGTATGTGTTACCTCGAATATCATTCCGTTCCGATTGGTCGATGTCACTCGATCGAATACACCAACCGGACTCCCATTCTTAATACCCACATTTTCAAATGATGTATTGCGAATGATTTCTATACGCTCATTTAAAAGAGCGGTTCCAATAATCCGTATACGAGATTGATACACCAGAGAAAAACTGAGTTGCACACTTCCATAAATTCCAACGACAAAGATTACAAACACGCCGAGTGCCACCACTGCCTCGACCAAGGTAAATCCTCGTGTTCGAATAGGGTTTTTCATGTATCAACATTATACGCGACCCGCTAATACGTTCTCTACTTCGGTAAGTAAATTTTCTACTTGTTTTTGTGTGGTTTTGCGATCACGCCTCTTTTCTTCTTCTCTTTTTAGCATTGAACGTATTTCATCGCTCATCGTGGAAAGTTCGTGTTGGTATTCGGTGATTTTTTGAGTCAATCTCTCCACTCGTTTTCTATCCTCGACAATCGATGCCGGATCTACTACCACAGTCTTCAATTCCAAATCAGCACGCAATTGTGCCAAGGTCACCAGTACCTGTTGCATGTGTACCATAATATTCTGTATTTGCTGATTTCCCTGTTTCACTTCTTTCACCAAATATTCCGCTCGCTCCCGTGCTGCAGCCATTTTTACTTCTTCAGTCATTTCTCCATCTTCTTTGGTTTCAACTGATCGTTCGTGTTCATGGTGTGTAATTTTTTTTCTTGTTCCATATATCGGGATGCATTTTTTGAAGTATAGCATGAATTACATCAAAAGTGGAACATTATAATGTTTAGAAAACAATACAAAATACATGGATCAAGATACAAGAGATACACATGATGATCTTTTGTATTTTTCTTTATGGCTCCAATCAAAACAAAAACACCCGGTTTCCCGAGTGTTTTTGTTTTGATTTTTTTATTTCGGAACGAATGCGAGCAAACCTGCAATACGTGCCTGCTTGATTGCGCGCGCGATTTGTCTCTGGTGCTTTGCGCACAATCCGCTTCGTTTACGAGGTTGTATCTTCATATATGAAGAAGTAAACCGTCGCAATCCTTCGTTGTCTTTGTAATCAATCTGCTTTTCTTTATTGATGCAGAAATGACACTGTTTACGCTTTTTATGAGTTTTTTCTTTCGTTGATTTCATACACTAATTCGTGAATTAAAACGGAATGTCTTCTACTTTGATCTCATCATCGCCCACTGCCTGTGGAGGCTCTGACCGGCTATCTTCTTTATTTCCACCGAACACTTCTCCAGATGGAGCTCCGCCTCGCGGCGCATCCAACATGATCAAATTTTCCGCTATGATTTCAGTACGGTATCGTTTGACCCCATCTTGACCTGTCCAATCACGGGTTTCAAGACGTCCTTCGAGGTATACCCGCCGTCCTTTGCCGAGATACTGACCGGCGATATCCGCAAGCTTTCCCCACAATACCACATTATGATATTCCGGACGTTCCTGACGCGTTCCTGATGCATCTTTCCATACCCTACTCGTCGCAACACCGATATTTGCGACACTTTGCCCAGAGGGCGTGCTTTTGACTTCTGGGTCACGGGTGAGGCGACCGAGAATAGTAGCTCGATTCAGATCCATATAGAGATCTATTTAGTAAATAAGTGCCGAACCCTCCTTGGATTAGGGAACGACGTTTTTCTTATTTGCTATTATACATTATCAATATCTTTCTGCAACATTTCATCGAGTTTTGCGTCGATATTCTCAAGGTTGAGTCTTGACTCTGCTTTTTCTACAGCCTTCTCCTCTACAACTGCTTCTTTTACAATTGTCTCCCTCTTGGCTTCATTTCGAAAACTCCGAGGAGTCTCTTCCTTTGGAGGAGCGGAAAGTGCAGTTGGATCTGATGCGAGTGTAATCGTTGCCTTTTGCTTTGGATTGTGCACCTGGATACTCACTCGGAGGATCCCGCCCAGCAGACGAACATTTCTCTCAAGCACCTGTACTTTTACAGACTCAAGATTGAAAGTAAACAGTTCAAAATACCCATATCTGATATGTTTGACTGGGTACGCAAGCCTGCTTTTCCCAAGATCGAGGATCGTTGTTTCTTCAGCACCCTGTGCTTTGAGTTGCTCCTGGATTTGTGCCACCATTGGAGCCACCTCATTTTCAGCAAGGGTTCCCGGGAGGACACAAAGCATCTCGTATTTTTTCATAGTTTTTCTCCTAGAAAATCATGGTAAATAAAATGTGTAGATACAAAAAACACCTTTGTTTGATCACACCAACCGTAATCTCGGTTTTTAACGTCTGGAAAGCGTTATCTTGTGTGATCTGCGACCGGGCGTACTATAGCAAGGAACGAAGTTCTTGTCAATACAGCGATTTTGTCTACATTCAAAGTTTAAAACTCAAACCTCAAAACTGGAACTAAACATTACTAACCTTTTGAAAGATCTAAGCTATAATTTTGAAATTTAAGTTGGATGAGATCATTTATCAAAAATATGATATACTATCTCCGTACATTGGATTTCATTCCATTTTTCTTATGTTACCCTTGGACGAACTCAAGCTTCTCTTGACCAAAAAATTCAAATTAAGCACGGGAGATATTACTACCTACCTTGAAGAAGCGAAGAGTCGAGGAAAGGATCTTGAAACATATCTTATTGAGAAAAATATACTCAAAGAGGACGTTCTTTACGATACGATTGCCGAGGTTTTTGGTTTTTCCCGAATCACCTTAAAAGGCAAAGATATCCCCCCTGAAGTCTTACACGAACTACCTGAAGCATTTGCTGAGGCACATACCATTATCGCATTCGAGAAAACCGACCACATTCTTCGTGTTGCGCTTACCGATCCTACTGACATCCAAACTATCGAATTCATCAAGCGCAAGACACGAAAAGACGTGGAGGTGTTTGTTGCAACCTCGCGAGATATCCGTGAAGCGCTTCGGAAATATCGGCTGGATCTGAAACAGGAGTTGAGTCAACCACTGTCCCATAATGATTCGACTGATCTCAAAAAAGCCGCTGAGGAGCTGCCTATTATCAATATCGTTAAAACTATTCTCGAGCATTCAGTATTTGAAAATTCAAGTGATATCCATATTGAACCGACCGAGGGTGACGTAGTCGTTCGATTTAGAATCGACGGCATTCTTCGGGAGATGATGCATTTACCAAAACCGGTACAAAATGGCATTGTCGCACGCATTAAAATTCTTTCAAACCTGAAGATTGACGAGCACATGATTCCACAAGATGGACGTTTCAAAATTTCAGTCCAGGGCGAAACATTATCGTTTCGCGTGTCGATCATTCCGGTCTATGACGGCGAAAAGATTGTCATGCGTCTTCTCCACGAAGGACAAAAACCTCTTACACTCGATGAACTCGGATTTTTACCCGGTATCAAAGAACTGGTGGAGGAGTCGATCGAGAAACCGCACGGCATGGTTCTCGTCACTGGTCCGACCGGATCTGGAAAAACAACCACACTCTATTCTCTTCTCGGCATGCTCAATCAGCCAGATGTAAATATCTGCACTATCGAAGACCCGATCGAGTATCATGTGGGTGGTATTAATCAAAGCCAGATCAATCCTAAAGCCGGATTTACGTTTGCCTCAGGACTTCGCGCATTCCTCAGACAAGACCCAGATATTATTATGGTCGGAGAAATTCGTGACAAAGAAACTGCAGAAATTGCGATCCATGCCGCGATGACTGGACACCTCGTACTTTCAACCCTCCACACCAACGACGCTCCGACCACGCTTCCACGCTTACTCGACATGGATATTCCACCGTTTTTAGTGGCATTCACTTCAAATATCATTATTGCTCAGCGATTGGTCAGAAAAATTTGCCCGAATTGTAAAGAATCCTTCAAATTGAGTGGCAAAGAATTGAAGCAAATTCACACACTTATTGACCGATCTACCATGACCTCGTTATTCAAACAATATAAAATTCCGTTTTCCGCAAAAGAAAAAACTTTGGAATCCATGACGTTTTACCGAGGTAAAGGGTGTAAGAAATGCAGTAATTCAGGATATAAAGGTCGTATTGGTATTTACGAAGTCATGGTAATTGACGAAGGACTCCAAAAAATTATCAATACGAATGCCACAGCGACCGATATCAAAACACACGCACTAAAACACGGTATGATTACCCTCTTTCAGGATGGATTTCTCAAGGCAAAACAAGGAATCACCACGATTGAAGAAATCTTACGCGCAACCAAAGACTAGTATAGTATGGCAGACGCTTATTCATTTGCACAACCTACTTCCCAACCACGAGGCCTCAATGCGTTTATGCTGGAGCACGTTACTCGCGTTCCATTGGTCGATCGTATTTTTTTTCTTGACCATCTACGTACCATGATTCATGCCGGTCTTTCCCTGGTCGAAGGACTTCATGTCTTGAGCAAAGAAACACAAAACAAAAAATTATTACATATCGTCGGAGACATTACTGCATACGTAGAAAAAGGGAATCAGTTGAGCGATGCCTTGAAACGATATCCTAAAATTTTTCCCGATCTTCAGACTACGATGATCGCTTCAGGTGAGATTGCTGGACAACTTGAAGAATCTTTGGAGCAGGTGGTCACACAAATGAAAAAAAGTCATGCTCTGACTTCGAGTATTAAAGGTGCCATGATTTACCCTGCAGTCGTGGTTTCTGCGATTGTGGTTATTGGTATTCTCATGGTCACACTGGTATTGCCCAAGATCATCTCTCTATTCGATGAATTTGACGCTGAACTCCCACTTGCTACGCGCATCCTTATTGCCGTTACCAATTTTCTCTCAAAACCACTCAATTTGATTCTTATTTTTGCAGGAATTCTTGGTTTAATTACCTTATTTGTCTCCCTGCTTAAATCAAACATCTCGTTCAGGCGATCCGTGCACACGCTTATCCTCAAACTTCCCATTGTTGGTCCTATTTCAAAAAAAATTAATCTTGCTCGTTTCTCAATCACACTTGCCTCTCTCCTCAAAAGCACCATTCCAATCGTGGATGCACTCCATATTTCTGCACAAACTTGTAAAAACATGCTTTACCGAGAAGCACTCGAGGCGGCAACACAAACGTTATCAAAAGGAGAGCAACTTTCTGACATTCTTTCGCAAAAACCCGAGCTGTTTCCTCCCATGGTTACTGAGATGGTCATGGTCGGTGAAAAAACCGGAGAAATCGATCACCTGCTTCAAGAATTATCTTCGTTCTATTCTGATGAAGTTGATAAAATTATGAAGAATTTCGCGACTATTATTGAACCTGTCGTAATTATTCTTCTCGGTCTTGGAGTTGCCGGAATTGCAGTTGCAGTCGTCATGCCAATGATGTCGTTAACCCAAAGTTTCTAATCACATGCTCATACACTTATTCCCGCACGCATTCGGAATTGATATCGGAGACCGATCTGTAAAACTGGTCCAGCTTAGAAATAGTCCCAAACTCAGAACCACAGCATTTGAACCGGTCGCGATGCGTATGTGCCCCCTAGCACCCGGATTGATAGTCAATGGTATTATCGAGCAACCTGAACTTGTACGACGAGAAATCGCCAAACTGCTCCACGGGATGCGAAAAGGCGAACGTCCAATCAAAAGTCCCTGGGTAGTTGCCTCGGTTCCGGAAAATCATAGTTTTCTTAAACTCATCTCCATACCCGGAATGCAGCTTGAAAATGTGGACACATTTGACCCTGCGCCATATGTTTCAACCTATTTACCGGTTGACGATCTCGACAGCTACACCCTTGATTGGCACGTAGTGCACCAAGAAGAACCCACGTCAGACGTGCAAGTTTTGGTGGGCGCTATTCCGAAACGTATCGCAGACAGCTACACGTATCTACTGGAAAGTCTGGGGCTGGGGGTTATGGCACTCGAGATCGAAGAAGTCGCAATTGCGCGATCCATGGTGACCGCACGAAAACAATACAATGAGGAAGCACGTGCCATTGTCGACATCGGATCCACACGCACGCAGGTTATCATTTATGATCACGATATTATTCAATTCTCTACCGTACTCCCCTTTTCTGGGGAGATGCTTACTCGTATAGTCATGGACGCAACCAAGCTCGGAGCAGAACAAGCGGAGCAAGCAAAAAAAGAAGTCGGTCTTGATATTTCAAAAGACAAAAAAATTTCAGCTGCACTCCTCAAAGCAGTAAAAGAATTTAGAAAATCTCTGACACACACCCTATCTTCATATTATGGTCATAATACCATATCCGCGAATCGAATCACTCGAATTGTGCTCTGTGGCGGCGCCGGCAATTTACCACATCTTGACGTATTCCTCGCCGAAGAACTGGGAATTGAATGTGTCCATGGTAACGTATGGAAAAATTTGAGTATTGACCCGAAACACGCCCCGGTTGACAACGCAACAGCGCTCTCATACGCAACAGCAATCGGCCTGGCACTCAGAGCCGCAGACAATCCTTTTAACACGAGAGATACCATTTAGCATATGATGTTCCCGATTCGCATCAACGTATTGTCCGCATCGAAAAAGAGACATCTTCGACATCTTACCTTGTTTACGTACATCAAAAGTGCATGTGCAGTCGTGTTTTCACTTCTTGGTATTCTCGCTGCTCTACTTCTGGTCGTACAAAATTTTTTTATTGATTACCAGAACGCACTTTCGTATACTGCATTCGGAGCACCCCCATCACACCATGAAGATACCAAAAAAGTCGATAATGCAAATAAAAATCTCAAGCGTATTGGTGCGGTACAACAAGGATTTATACTATGGTCACCTCGTATCGATACAATACTTCGTGCATTGCCTCGGGGTGTTACCGTACACTCGGTTTCATTTGACCATGAGCTCAATCAATTTTCATTGGCCGGCATTGCTGATACCCGCCAAACCCTAGAAGCAACGGAAGCAGCGCTCACATCACTTTCGATTCTCGAATCAGTGACTATTCCACCCGGTGATCTAACCCAGCGCGAACTGATTTCATTTACCGTCGAAGCGGCACTCAAATAGTATACCCTATGCGATTTACGATCACTCAAAAACTTACACTCACGATACTCCTCTTTGTCTCAGCAGGCACGGCTATTGTCCTTCTGCTTATTCTTCCTGCAATGTCTTCAATACAAAAAACCACTGAGTCAATGGTGGCTCAGATGGCTTCTGAGGATAAAGAACTGGAAAGACTCAGACTCCTTCGTCGGTCATTGACCGAGATCGACCAGATCGACCAGGATATTTCAAAGATTGATGCTATTTCGATCAGTCGAGCCGATGAACACGATATTATCGAGCGCCTTGAAACTCTCGCCCAGGAACATGGGGTCGACCAGCAGTTGTCGGTTTCGTACACTGCCGAGGGAGGATCTCCTGAATTTTCAGGGTATTATCTTTTTCATTTCTCCACACGAGGAACCTTTGCACAGGTACGCTCCTACCTTGCAGACCTTGAACAACTTCCATACTACTTCATTATTCCCAAAATCACGGTTGAAAAAAATAATGATTCCGCCTCTACCGATTCGACGGTCCTCATTCAATTCAGCGCTATCCTTAATAGCACTTCATCATAATCGTATGCGCTTCACTTCCGCCCAATCCGCACGAACCCCCACCTCTCCCGAGTACGCAAATGTGCACATACTTAAATGGATTAGTGTTCTTGTGGGATGTACCTGTCTCGCAATTGCAGCGTATGCCACATGGAAAATCTACACTCTCTCAAATCGTATTGGAATGAATGAAATTTCTCTTGAAGTCGCAAGTCTTTCGAGCCGGGTATCACCGATCAATTTCGGACTACTTGAGGAAGTGCTTACCATTGACAAAGAAAAAAAAACGTTTATGCTTCCCCCCATTGACTGGGATATGTTTTACTCGACTTCAACCCCTTCATCCATACTAACCTCGACCCCTTCTTCATCCGTAACATCCAGCTCAACTTCAACTCCGCTATGAACACATACGCATTTGAACTCGGACACCAGCCACACATTTCTCAAGCTGAAATTATCTCGGTATTGAAACGACTCTCGATTTCTACCACACTCGTATCATCAAACGATACTTTTTGTATCATTGAGACCGAAAACCCGCTAAAGGTGACACAGCTCATGTATATTCTCGGAGGAACTATTCGCATCGCGCGACGAATTGAATCACAAGGTTCTGAACAAAAGACATTACTTGCACATCTGGAACATACTACTGAGGGAAAAATTCAATTTTCACTTTCCGGAGCCAATGCGAAATCACTGGCACTTACTCTTAAAAAAGAATTGCAATCACGCGGACGATCAGTCCGCTACATCGAAGCGAAGAATACTGCAACCGTTATTCATAACAATTTGATCGAAAAACAAGGAGATTTGATCAAAATCGGACATGAGTGGTTTGTCACTGAAGCTGTTCAAGATATCGCTGATTTTACTAAAAGAGATTATGAACGCCCTCGGACGGATAGCAAAAGTGGTATGCTCCCACCCAAACTCGCACGTATGATGGTCAATCTTGCGGAGGTGCCACTTGATGCGCATATTCTTGATCCATTTTGTGGTTCAGGGACGATACTAATTGAAGCTTTGTCGCTTGGCTACTCACAGGTCTCAGGGTCGGATACTTCTGAAAAAGCAGTAGAGGATTCGACAGCAAATATCAGCTGGTTTCGAAAAGAACATCCCAAACTAGTAGCACAAACTACGGTACACCTCGCATCTGCGACCGCATTGTCAAAGGTGTTCGCACCGTCTTCGGTCGATGCGATTGTTTCTGAGCCGTATATGGGCAAACCCCTCCGCGGACATGAGAGTAAGCCCGCACTTGAAGCCCAGGCACAAGAATTGAAGACACTGTTCATCGATAGTTTTCAATCAATGAGGAAGATCCTTTCAGATAACGGTATCGTTATTTTTATCATCCCTATTTTCAAACACGACAATGAGTGGATTCGCACTCGTGCACATCTCGATATCGAAAAACTCGGGTTTACAATCGTCCCATTTTCTCCCGAACACGATTCGCTTCTCTATTCCCGCGGCGACCAGTTTGTCGGCCGGGAAATCTGGAAATTCAGGAAAGCTTGACACGCTGCCACGTTTTTGAGATTAATAGACACAGTGTTCGCTCTTTTTCTCAACCCGGAGGACCACATGGATCCCTTACTCTATGTTAAGGACGTCGAACGACGTCTCACGTGTGTGCACTCGAAATACACCCGACTCAAATGGTACTTCCTCATCCTGGTTTGCTTCGCCCTCGGCGTCGCAGTTGCAGGTGTGGTGCACGTAAGCTTGAACGCGCGACTCAAGGACGAAATCCAGACACGGCCGGTCAGCGGATTCGTGATCCGCAAAGACCGCAGTGCGGTGTACTTCATCACCGACGACCACAAGGCGATGTTCTTCACCGGATGTCCCGGTATCCAGAACTATACCTTCCGATACGGTGAACGGATCGTCGTCTACGGCGACCATGACCACACCTGCCTCAAGTGGCTTGCGCCGGAGAATCCTACCCACCATGACCAGACCTTCTCGAAGCGATAACGGGCGCTCGAAGCCCTGGTGCATGCCGTCGGTTGACACCACACGAACACCTTTACACCGTCCGCATGCCTTTGCTATTCCGAATACGTTCGGAATAGCACAGGAGCCGCGGACGGTGTTTTAGTTATTGTAATTCCACTATCTTTCTCTTACTGGTTTTACCTTTTACGATCGTAATTCGCGATTTAGGAATATCAAAATATTCGCTCAAGATTTTGATCAGTTGTTCGTTTGCTTCCCCGTCGATTGGCGAAGCGGTCAGTTTCACCTGATAGTCGATTTCGGAAATCTTAACCACTTCTTTTTTTGCTGAGCGAGGTTTTACGGTAATATGTATTTTCATAGTATCGGTAAGTATACAAAAAACAGATAGCTCTCGCCATCTGTTTTTTCTTTCAATTAATGTTTATGCTCAGGGCGCCCGGTCAAGACTTTTTCTTTCAAAAATTCAATCACCTTACGATTCACCATATAGGTTCTGACTGAATCCTGCACTTCTGCCTTCGTCAGATTCTCCAGATACTCCGGATGATCCTTATATTCTTTTCGCATTCGCTCAATTTCGGCCTTCAATTCATCTTCTCCGACCGTAAGATTTTCGTTCTTTGCAATCTGGCGAGAGATGAGCGCTGCCTTTGCACGCTTGGTTGCTTGCTCAGTGAAGTCTTTCTGAATATCTTCTTCGCTTTTCTTCAAGTCCGCAAGATATTGTTCGATCGATACTCCATTGCGCTCAAGGTCACGCTGCAATTCATAGAACATTTTCTTTCGTTCTGCATCGACCAAGACCTCAGGAATTTCTTCAAATTTCGATTTGTCGATAAGCGCGTCAAACATTTCGATTTCTGCCACTTCATCCGCTTTGTGGAATGCTTCATGTTCAAGATTGTGCTGGAGAAGTTCCCGGAGTTTTGCCACACTATCTTGCCCGACCGTTTTTGCAAACTCGTCAGTTATATCAGGAAATTGTCGTTCGTATACCTCCTTTACTTTTACCTTGAATGTTCCTTCTTTTCCTGCAAGGGTTTTGTTGTAATAGTCTTTGGGAAACGGAACCGTGAATTCTTTTTCTTCCTCTTTTGACACTCCGACCAAATGATCATTGAATCCTGGAATATGCTGATTTTCAGAGAGATACACCTGATAATCTTTTGCTTGTCCGCCTTCGATCGGTACGTTATCGACGAATAGATTCATGTCGATCACCACTTTATCTTCTTTGGTAGATTTTCCAGCCTTTACCACTTCTTTCGCCTGCATTTTGGTGAGGTTGGTAATCACGTCATCAATATCAGTCTCAGTCACCGGTTTTGCCTTATGTTCAACTTTGATTTTGTCGAGTTTCGGAAGAGTTACGGCAGGAAGCAGTGAAACCACGGCTTTGTATACGAGGTCATTGCCCGGAGCCATTTTTTCCATGTTGATTTTCGGCATGCCGATCGTTTCAAGCCCTTCCTCGGTTACCGCCTTGTAGAAGGTTTCCTGGAGAATACCCTCAAGCGCTTCATTCATGATATGCATTTCGCCGATCTCACGTTTAACGATATCGTAAGGTGCGTGCCCTTTGCGGAAACCCTTGATCGCCGTGCGATTTGCAATCGCTTCAGCCGCTTTTTTCAGATGTTTTTCGTATTCAGCGGGAGTGACGGTAATTGTCAACTCCATCTCAGAACCTTTGAGTTTTTTACTAGTATGTTCCATAGAAAAAGTTTAGCCTATAAAAGTCTGCTGATTATAGCGAAAATGGGTGAAATTGTCAAAGGTAAAAAATCCCTATAAAAAAACAATTGACCCTGCTATACTACCCCCAACCTATTACTTCTATGCCCAAAACCACCAAAACAGCCGTTATTATCGATGGGAACGCTATAATACATCGTGCCTATCACGCCCTTCCTCCACTTACGGCCCCAGACGGTACTCTCGTAAATGCCGTCTACGGATTTGCTTCCATGCTCTTGAAAGTCATTGCCGACCTTAAGCCAGAATATATCTTGGTTACCTTTGATGTCGCAGGTGGTAGTTTCCGTGATGAAATTTACACTGAATACAAGGCTACTCGGGTCAAGGCTGACCAGACGCTCTATGACCAGATCCCGCTGGTACATCAGCTAGTTGAAGCATTTAATATTCCGATATTTACCAAAACCGGTTTTGAGGCAGATGACCTGATAGGAACACTTGCAAAAAAAATTACAAAGACACATACAGACATTACCTGCATTGTCGTGACAGGAGACAAAGATTTACTCCAGCTCGTTGACGATAACAAAGTTGAAGTATATTTGCTGAAAAAAGGTATGTCTGATTTTGAATTATTCAATGAGACACATGTAACAGAAGTTTTTGCGTTTTCTCCCAAACAACTGATCGATTACAAAGCGCTTCGAGGGGATACTTCTGATAATATTCCCGGAGTCAAAGGAATTGGAGAAAAAACCGCAACTGACTTGATTGTGAAATTCTCTTCACTTGAAGGAGTGTATGAAGCACTCAAAAAAGAAAACCCAGGAATTACCGCAAGTGTGGCAAAAAAATTAACTGAAGGACACGACAATGCAATCATGAGTAAAAAACTCGCAACGATTGACACACAGGTTCCTGATATTTCTTATTCACTCGACCAAATTCACACAGAAACCTTCAGTCGAGAAAAAGTAATTGAAATTTTTAAAAAGTTTGGTTTTTATTCTCTCGTAAAACGAGTTGCCGGAGCGGCAGAAGTTGCGGAAGAAAAAACAGATGGGAAAAAATCACAGAAAAGCAAAAAAGAAAAGAAAATTAAAATTCCTGAGGTTATTACCCTTGATACCAAAAATATTGCGGAATTTAATGAGCTTATTACAAAGCACAAAGTTATCGCATGTCGCCCGTGTTTTCAAAAAGAGAACGGAAATATTTTGACCTCGCTTTGTGACGGAATTATATGTGTAGTCCACAAAACCGCGTGGATGATTCCGACTTCATTACTTCTAAAAACCGTAATTAATTCAAAGGATGTTATTGTTGTGGGGCATGATGTAAAACAGTTTGTAAAGTTTTACACACATAGTGGCGTTGAATTTAAGGCACGTTTATTCGATGTCATGATTGCATCATATCTCCTCAATTCCAGCACTCGTGCACATGACATGGAATCCATTGCGATTCGGGAGCTGGGTGTTGAGCTACCCAATAATGATCAATCATCTCTCTTTGGAATTGATCCGAAACTCATTGCTAATGAGCTCATGGTCATGCTGCAAGTGCATGGAAAATATGAAGAACAGTTGACTACCAATGGTGAAAAAGGATTGTTTGATGACGTGGAAATGGCGCTTATTCCTGTACTCGCACACATGGAATTAACAGGGGTTGAAATCGACATACCGTTACTCAATAGACTCTCAGAAAAAATTGCAAAAACGATCAAAGAACTTGAACAAAAAATCTGGGAAGAGGCGGGAAAAGAATTCAATGTATCGTCTTCAAGCCAGCTTCGAGATATTTTGTTTGACACACTGCAATTACCAACTGAAATGATCAAGAAAGGGAAAACGGGATATTCAACCGCAGCGAGCGAGCTTGAAAAACTACGAGAAACTCATGCAATTATTCCCTATATTGAAGAATATCGAGAAGTGGAAAAACTCCGAAATACCTATATCGATGTATTACCCACACTTATTAATCCAAAGACTGGTAGAATTCATACTACATTTAATCAAGCAATTGCCGCAACCGGTCGGCTCTCAAGTATTGATCCTAATTTACAAAATATTCCTATTCGCACCGAGCTTGGTAAAGATGTGCGAAAAGCTTTTATTGCTAAAAAAGGAAACAAGCTTATCTCAGCTGATTATTCTCAAATTGAACTTCGTATTGTCGCGTCTCTTGCTGAAGACAAACGTATGATTGAAATTTTCAACAATGGTGAGGACATTCATACGGCAACTGCCGCAGCAATCCACAATATTCCACTTGAAAAAGTTACCAAAGACATTCGTAGATCAGCAAAAGAAGTTAACTTTGGTGTGTTATATGGTATGGGAGCATTCGGACTATCTTCTCGAACCGGTATTAGTCAGTGGGAAGCAAAAGAGTTTATCAAAAAATATTTTGAAGCGTTCTCAGGAGTAAAAAACTATCTTGACAGAACACTTGAGAGAGCGAAAGAAACGGGATATGTAGAAACACTGTTCGGACGTAAGCGCTATATACCCGAACTCAACTCTCCCAATCGTCAGATTGTTGCGGCTGGAGAACGTATGGCAATTAACATGCCGATCCAGGGAACAGCAGCTGATCTCATGAAGATGGCCATGATTGCAGTGTATCACGCCCTGAAACAAGAAAAACTTCTTGGTACTCATGTGTGGATGACCCTGCAAATTCACGATGAACTGGTTCTTGAGGTAGAAGAAAAATACGCAAAACAAGTTGCACACATTGTCAAAGAACAAATGGAAGTCATTGCCACACTCAAAGTACCTATTGAAGTTGGAGTAGAAATTGGAGACCGATGGGGAGACATGAAGTGATCGCTCGTCAGTCTGGTGCAAATTTTGACCTCAAAAAAATACGCGAGTTCGTTCGCGTATTTTTTGTATTTTTGATGAAGACCGGGAATACCTGCGGAAGCTCGTGCTTCTACAGGCATCCCGGCGGCAGATGATCTATGCCACGGCCATGGCGTACTTCCGTACGATGTTCTGGAAGAACGTTTCCCCATACCGGTCGTCGACTTCGATCACCGCGACTGCGAGCCCTGCGAGCTCGCTTTGCTCCTTTTCCCGACCGTACCGGTCGAGTTGTCTGAAGTTGGTCACCACCTTGACCCCTCCACGTCCGCTTCGTCTGCCGACGATCCAGTCGAGAAGGAAACGCGAATCTGCTCTGGTGCACCATTCTCCCACTTCGGAAACGAGGACGTAGACCACGTCTGCGGCGACCAGATCATTCGGTTCGATACTCCGGTACAGTGGGGCAAGCACTTCGTCGCCCCACGGATCCCGAGTCTTACCTCCGAGTGAGTTGACCACCAGTTTGTGGTTGTGTCTGTTGTAGACCTTGCGCCCGACCGGAACTTCCGGCACAGGACCGAACGTAATGATCATCTCAAACAAAGTTTTATCCCTTTGCCGACATCGATGCTGCGGAAGCTACCTGCGTGTCCGGGATGTGTTCCCCCGAACCAACCCGTATCCACAAACATGATACCAGCCTATGCCCGCTCCTCCTTTATCGCGGACTGTATTGTGACTATAACATATTTTAGTTGGAAGTCATAAAGTCCATAACATCGAAAGAAAATCCAAATTACAATAAAGTCCTCGGTTTCCCAAGGACTTTGTGACTGTTACTCGTACAGATGCTACAGATGTTTGATATTCGATTTTTGATTCTTTTCTATCAAAATAAAATGCCCAAATCCGAAGCTGTGCACCGTCCAATCAATCATGATTCGAAGCTTACGCAATACCCCTGGCATATACATGAGATATACCGTGCGGCGTAACCACCACGCAAACCAACCATAGAAGGTAAAGGAATTGAATATTGCAACTCCATACCAATCCCCAACCGGCATGAGTTGCCCTTTTGATTTGAACACGAATTTCTCATAACTTCTTCCGGCAAGTGTCGCCGCAAGATGACGCCCGACATAGTGTCCGGCTTTGTGCGCCGCCTCTGCCAACTGTACGTACGGTTTTCCGGTAACCCCGTCCAATGCACACGCAATGTCACCGATCGCATAACATGACTCCTGGCCAGTCACCCGCAAATATTCATCCACTTTGATCCTACCTCGATCACAGCGCTCTTTGCCGACTAACTCTTCCCCCAGATTTGCAAATCCCGCGGACCACACCGTGATATCGCTTTCTAGTCTCTCGCCATTTTTCAGAACCACCGCATCTTTTGTGACTTCGATAACCGAAGTATTAAATCTGAATTCCACACCAAGTTTTTCTAGACGTTCATGGACATGCTTCTGTACCCCAGGCTTGAGAGAACCTAAAATAGTTGAGTTCGGTTCGATCACCCGAACAATCAGTTTCTTATGCGGATAGAGTTTTTTCAAATCACCGTTTTTGAGCATGCCATATTGCCCTGCGATTTCGACCCCCACGAATCCACCTCCTACGATCGTGATTATGCATTCTTCTTTCTCGTCATGCTCCATCTCTTCGACTAGTGCATATTTGAGATCGAGCGCGTCTTCAAGTGTGCGTACCTGATGCGTGTATTCCCGAGCACCTGGCACTCCATAAAAATTCACCTCACTCCCAAGTGCGATAATACAATACTTGAATTCAATAATTCCGCGCGATGTACGTACTTGCTTTTTCTCATGATCAACACGTTCAACCGAAGCATTGATGAAGGTGTGGGGTGTATTGTACACCAGTTCACGAAGTGGAATTGAGGCGTGCGTTGGTTCTACTGAACCCGTTGCAACTTCATGTAACAGTGGAATAAACGTGAAATAATTATTTTGATCCACAATCGTAATATGCGCGTCCACTGCCACCTGTTTGAGTTGTTTCTTCAGTGTTCGGTATGCTTCATACCCACCGATTCCGGCACCCAGGATCACAATATCTGTTTTGAACGATTCATGCATAGATGAGTTCCTAAAAATAACGTTTTCAATTATAGCAACGTGCACGGCCTGTGACCAGAGGGGTGCACATGTATACTACACCAAACCAAAGTCCGCTCTTTCAAGCGGACTTTTAGGTATGGTTATGTTTTTTTCTCTTCTTCATGATCACAATCACATTCACATGTGTTACTTTCACTACACCCCCATCCGCACACATTTGCTTTCTTTCCCACGACCGAACATTTTCCTGGACCAGTCGTATGAAGGGCAAGTAGGGCACCGAGAAGCACGATAGGAAGCTCGGTTGCGCCGCCATACGGCATCTTGGTATGCACTGCGAGAAGTGCTACCACCATATCGATTGCGAGAAGTGCCGTTACGATCCGATTGAAGAGTCCTGCGATAATCGCGATACCGCCGACAAATTCAAGAAGTGCCACGAGCCAAGCCCAAAAAGCCGGTATCGGCAGACCGATTCCTTGCATCATCCCCACGGTCATGTCCATACTCGTCAATTTCATCCAGCCATGATAGACAAAGACCACTCCAACCGCCACACGAAGTGCCAATAATCCCCAATTAGCACACTTATTTGAAGCATTCCAATTCATACTATCAGATACATATTAAAAATAATTCCTATGCATCATCAGTGTATATGATTACCTGTTTTATTTCAAGTTTGCGGCATAGTACTATTTACGCACAAGAAGTTGATCGAGTTTTTTCTGAATTTCTTCAATTTCACCCTGAATTTCTTCAATTTCATGCTCAGCTTTTCGATTGATTGCTAGATCGTATTTTGCCTGTATACGATCTCGATTATTCTGACGATTCTGGCTCATCATAATAATCGGCGCCTGCATTGCAGCAAGACAGGATAATGCCAGATTGAGTAAAATAAACGGATACTCATCCCACCTGAGCCACAGTGCAAATACATTCAGAAGAATCCACAACAATAAAAAAAAGCTGAAGCTGATGATAAATTTCCAACTCCCCAAAAATTCAGTCATCACATCTGCGGCACGCTCGCCTATCGTCCTTCTCTTCCTTTTGATAAGTTCATAATGGCGCTCAATATCTTTTTGCTCTTCAGGGGTATGCATATACCAAAAAATAAAAATATGCACGTAGTATATCATTTCAATTGAAAAATTGAATAACCGATAAAAACGCGGTACAATGCTACCCGCACGATTTGTACCAATATCATACTATGCTTATCTTTCTTTACGGAAAAGACACCTTTCGCAGTCGCGAGTCACTGCATAAAATGATTACCAAATTTAAAGCCGACCGTGATCCTGCGGGCTATAACGTAGTCCGACTTGACGCACTTACTGACAAACCCGGGGCTATTTTGACGGAATTGCACGGCACACCATTTCTTGCCGAGAAACGCATGGTGATTATCGAGCATGCGGTAGAATCAAAACACTCGGAATTGCACGAAAAAATAACCGCGATGCTTGATAATGATAGCGCAATTCCCTCAACCACAATCTGTGTACTATTCGAACGCATTGATACACACAAGGCAAAAACTCAAAAAGAACTATTGAAAAAACTGAGCAAAACCAAATATGCGCAGCGCTTTGACATTCTCGAAGGCGCTGAGTTGAAAAATTGGATCACGGAATATGCAGACCAGCACTCACTCAATCTTGATCGCACGAGTCTTGAGTATATTATGCTCCACTCGAGAGGTGATACCTGGTTCCTACACTCACTCATCGAACAGCTTGCGCAGTATTCTGCTGGAACACCCTGTACTCTTGCAACTGTAAGGCTCTTTCTTGATGAAACCGCTGACGATAACATCTTTAATCTTATCGATGCGATTGTAGCCAAAAAACCAGAGCGAGCATACGCCATGATCCGCGAACAATACGAAAAAGGTGAGGACGCGCACTATATCTTTGCCATGCTCATCCGGCAATTCCGTATCATGCTTGAACTGAAGGATATACTTGCGAGACAACCAGCAACACCTCCCGACAACCTCGCACAATCGCTCGGACTCCATCCGTTTGTGGTCAAAAAAACGATACCATTACTCCGCTCACACTCTCTTACATCCCTGAAGGATTTTTATGAGCAATTACTCACTATCGACTATGAAACAAAGACCGGCAAGGGATCCATGCCGGTCGCAATTGATGTGTTGGTTGGAAGAATTTGTATTACCTAGCCCTATTCGATACCACGATCTTTCAAGATCTGTTGCATTTCACCTCTCTGTATCATTCTCGTTATCTCCGCCATTTGTGGGATTGATAGTTCTGCTTCAAATTCCCGCTTCAGTCCTCTGACCTTATTGGAAATTTGCCACTCTTCTTCCGGATATTCTGCTTTTACTTCTTCTATCTTCTCGTATGCAACAACACGCTTCGATGAATCAACTTTTGTACCTCTCATCTGCAGTAAGATATCAAGTGATTTCGATACTTCGGCCGCCTGATCAGCACGGTCTCGTGCGGTCGCAAAATCTACTGCTCCCACATCTTCCACTCTCACTTCTACAAATCCGGTACTGACCTCCTGCCTGCCCGCAATCGGGCGATCAGGATCATCCTGAGCACGTGTCAGAATTCGTTCCACAATTTCATGAGCTTTCCCATTCTCCGCATGAACTTTTAACAAGATTCCAAATTCATCACCACTATAGTGCGCAATCGCATCTTCGGGACGAGGAGCTTTGAGAAGTGATATTCCGAATGACCGAAGCACCTTGTCGCCGGTTTCATGACCAAGCATGTCATTTATCTTCTTAAACCCATCAAGATCGAGGGATGCCAATATCAATTTTTCTTCCTTGCTCATTCTCTCCAACAAGCTTCCAAATGCATCGCCCATGTTTTTTCTCGTCTTTAGTTCAGGAATGAGCCGGTCCTCCTTATCCGGACTATTACTATTGGTAATTGCACTTTCAACCAAATTCTTCAGCATTTCCACTTTTGCTGAATAGAGCGACCCTTTTGCATCTGACACGTCATATCCTTGATCTCCGTGCTTCTCTTTGGCAATAGTACGAAGTCCACGCACAATCGCTCGCTCAAACTGTATTTTGATATTTGCAACCACTTCGGGCTTGAGTTTTGTTGCCGCTTCGGCAAAAATTCTTTCCACTGTTTCCTGCAATTTTTCCGAACCGACAATTTTTTCATCCACAAAAATTTTAGTTTTCCCCTCAACCACCCGGTTTCCACTGCGCGGTTTTTTCTCTGCAGCATCTTCCGGAGGGCGCGGTCCACGTTCTCCCATATATTTTAAGATAAAAAATAAACCCCGTACCAGAACGGTACGGGGAGTATATTTCTTTTACGCTTTCTTTACAAGTTTATGTGCTTTCGCAGTCATGCGTGAGAGGTATCGTGATGCGGTGTTCTGCTTCAAGACTCCCTTCTTTACTGCTTTATCAAGTTTTTTCTGTGCAATCTTAATTTTCTCGGTTACGTCAGTTGCCCCTTTTTCGACTGCGGTTCGCGCATTCTTCAAGGCTTCTTTGTACGCTTTCTTGAAAACTAGGTTTTCAGCTTCGCGTCGTTTTGACTGGCGAAGTGCTTTCTTCGCATTTCTCAAAATTGGCATAGTCTACAAGGTAATACTTCGGATTTTTTAAATAAACTGTGAGAGTGGGGAAAGTATAGCTTAACCCAGCCTAATTGTCAAGCTGCGGCTTATCGAGAACCTCCGGCGCGACGCTCTTTTCGGTCGTACCGGTAATCCGGACCACATCTTTATCGATTTTTCCGAGTTCTTTATAGGCCGTATTGAAATGATTCACGGTCGTCGACATGCTTGCGCCGAGCTTCTTCATATATTCCTCATATGCCTGGATATGCTTGCCGAGCATCTCCACATTCTTCTTGATCACCTTGGCGCCTTCTTCGATCTTCAGAGCCCGGAGACCCTGCAACACGGTCTGCAGATATGCGGCGAACGTAGTTGGTGACACGATGATCACTTTCCGTTCGTTGAATGCATAGTCGATCAGATTGCGCGTATTTACTTTCACAGCACCCACTTCATTAATCAGAAGATCGTAATAAATTGCTTCAGAAGGAATAAACATGAACGCGAATTCGAGCGTACCCGCATTCGGTTTGATATATTTGCTCGTCTCATCAATTCGTTTCTTCAAATCGTTCTTGAACTCTTTCTCAAGCACATCACGGTTCGGTCCTTCTGGTTCATGGATCAGTCGCTCATAGTTATCAAGAGAAAATTTGGCGTCGACCGGAATCAGTCCGTCCTTGGTAAATATGGCGGCGTCAACCGTATCCCCGTCTTCGAATTGATATTGCAATTTGAACGCGGTCGGCGGAAGCATATTCTCAAGAACCAGATTCAATCCTGCTTCACCCAGATTCCCACGCTGCTTCTGATGCTTCAATACTTTTTCGAGATTACTCAATTGTGCTGAGAACCCGATCACTTGCTGATTGGTCTTGTCGAGGGTTGTCAGCTTTTCGGTAATATCTGTAATGATCTTTGAACTCTGTGCAAATTGCGTCTGAATCGTCTGGTGCAGATGCTGCTGCCCGTCGCCGACGATTTTATAGGTTTCGGAAATTTTTACATCGATCGTTTTTTGGAGATCCTGCAGCTGTTGCTGGAACATGAGAAAAATTGCTTTTTCTTCTTCGGGATTTTCCTTCTTTGCTTGCGCAGCATCATTCATTTTTTTATACAGCATAAGTAGGGCACCAAACATTGCGATAAGTAGCACGGCAAATAACATCAACAATCCTGTTTGCATAGGTACATGTATTAATCTTCGTTGGTGAATTCAGTATTCTTTTTTTCTTTGCCTTTTCCGAACCGGCCAAACAAAAAAGCTACCGCAGCCCCGCCCGCAACCCCCACAATGGCAATAAGTATTGATAACATGATATCCATAGTATTTTCCATAGTATCACAAATTCTTCATTATGTCATTCCCGCGCATGCGGGAATCCAGATAGAATTTAAAACAAAAAGACACCACAGCTGTGATGTACTCTTGATTTGGGCGGAGTTGTTAGGCGACAACTCCGCGATGATGTTCTGTTTTACTTCCCTGCCAAGGAGAAGGAGCATAAATTGCTCAGATGTAGATGATCTTCCGCTTGCTACCGTTCACCCAGTACAGTAGCGGTCGTTCCTTATCACTGGGAATCTCCCAGCGCCCGACGAATTCGGGCGGAAGCGGTACCGTCGCCGCATAGTCCGACAAGAAACGAACTTTCGCATCTTCGTGCCCGACGCGGAATGCAACGAGCTCACCGCCTCGAAACGTCTTTCCGAGGAGTGCGAGGCGCTGTCCGGTATAGACATCGAAGGCGATACGCACCTCACCCTGGTAGATCTCCGGGATCTGCATGCAGACCCAGGTCTTCCATGATCCACGCCGATGCTTTCCGGCACGGACGTTTTTGTTTCCCTCGTACCACAGCGCGTTTGAGACACCACGGAACCGAGGGTCCGGTCGACGGATGAAGCACCACCCGCTCGTAAAGAGACGCATGAGCGCCTGCACGAACAGAGTCGAGAGCACCCACTGAAAGAATCGATTCTTCGTCATCATTTCTCCTTTTATCTAGAGCACCTCATGAAGGTTGCTGCGGTTTCAGTCTCGATGTGAGATTCTCGCCAGAGCACGATCGTCTCTCCTGTCCATTGAAGTGCGCCACCGCCGATACTTCGACGAGAGCGCAATCGCGAGGAGTAGAAAGACAATCCAGAGTGCGAGCATGATCAGATGTCCTTTCAATGCTCCGGCCCACCAAGCAAGAGCGATTGAGAGTACCCAGCCGATGGTGTAATCGAGCGGCACGCGACCGATCCACTTGACCGTCTGGTGCCACCAGATGTTCTCCTTCCGGAACCTACCCACTCCGTACGCCGGATTGAGCACGAACCAGAGGAAGTCCCACACTGGACACCACGCGAAGTACATCGCGAGCGTCCTGAGTTCGGCTTCGAGCGACCACTCGACCATGCCCGCGAACGGGAGATGAAAAAGTGTGGGCACGAAGACAAACATGAGCGCGTGGTAGCCAGTCAGCGGTCGGCCACCCATGAGCATACCGTAAAACTTTGCCGAGAAGCCACGGGTACGATACCACGTGGGCAATTTCTCCGCCCAGCCGTACCGACCCTCGACCTCGATTTCGATCATAGCGATCAAAACCGCCAGAATGAAATAAAACACTGCGGTCCCGAACATACACCCTCCTTGATTGGGACCACATACTATACCACAATATACAGAAAAAGTCAATCCACCCTTCGGCATCTGTCTATCCTGACTTAATCATGTTGTAAATTTAAATTTACTATGTTATACTCTATTTATGCTTAAAAAATATCTATTGTAAATATAAATTTACAATTATGGTTGAAGTGAGTGAACTCAAAGCGCTCGGGCTCAGTGAAACTGAAGCGAAGACCTATCTCGCACTTCTTGAACTCGGTTCTGGATCTGTTGCTTCGATTACCCACCGCGCCGAGATCACTCGCACCCTTGGGTATCACTCACTTGATCGGCTGATCGAACTAGGGCTCGTTGGGCAAAAAAGTAATACACATCCTGCAGAGTTTCACGTGAAACATCCGAAAAAAATATTTGATTACCTTGAAAAAGAGAAAACAACCTGGATAACGCGTATTGAGTACGCTAGAAATCTCTTGCCAAAACTTGAGTCCTCATATACAATGCTCCAGCACCCTTTTCTTTCACAACACATTGGAAAAGACCGGGTTTTGGAATTGTATAGAACATTGTATACAAATAATACTTCACTGATTTCTCTCTTTAACCCGACCTTCAGTGACCCCGAGCTCCTTGGTGAGCTTTCTGAAATCAAAACAATCGGGTACAAAGATACACACTTCTGCTGCGTCTTTGACACGCCAGAAGCCCGACAAGCAGTTTCTACTATTCAAAATCAGATGCTTTTCCATTGGATAAACACTTCAAATGTACACATAGATGTATACAAAAGTATTGAAACGATAGTTGCAAACGACACGCTCTACACACTTAGTACCAAAAACGGTGAGTTATACATGGATTGCATTACTCATGAAGCTACGGTAAGCGGAATGTACAGACTATTGTATACATTAATACATATATAAAACCTGTTTCATGTGAAACAGGGTGAAAAAACTTTTATTGAGTCCCCGTAGTTCAATGGATAGAATAGGACACTCCTAACGTCCTGATACAGGTTCGATTCCTGTCGGGGATACATAGTAGGGCACTGGTTGGATAATTAACAGACTTAAAAATCCCTTACTAAGGGATTTTATTTGTACTTAATGCACTTGGTTTATTAGTGATTCCTACCTTTAACCAAGGCATGCACACGTAAATAAATATTGTACGACGCTTATTTTTATTTTAAACTAGCAAATTTTATAACATAGGGGGAGTTTGATCTCCCCCGTTGCCCTAGTCTACCCTTCCTTGCACCCGTTCCTGGGCTTCCTTCTCCTCACAGGGTTTGCACACCTCCACTTCGCGATCTTCGAGTGGTCGCTTCTCATGAAGCGTACTCGCCCTGCATTCAGGACACCACTTCCATGTTCCTTTGCCGTGCACCATGTCACACTCTCCTTGTCACCCGACCCCTTTCGGGCATTGTTTCGGGTATAGAGTATCATTTTTACTGGGCCCAAACAATCTTTCCACCCAGACATTGATTTTATCTGGTTTTTCTGATACACTCTGCTACACATTATTGCGTACTATGCTCTCAATCGGAATTGTCGGACTCCCTAATGTCGGGAAATCGACCCTTTTCAATGCGCTGACCAAAAGCAAGCAAGCAGAGGCTGCGAATTATCCCTTCTGCACCATCGAACCCAATGTCGGTGTCGTTGAGGTACCTGATCCGCGTCTCGCTCCGCTATCTACCACCTCAAAGTCACAAAAGATCATCCCGGCTGCAATCCAATTTGTGGATATTGCCGGTATTGTCAAAGGAGCGTCAGAAGGAGAAGGATTGGGAAATAAATTTCTCACTCATATCCGTGAAGCTGATGCGATCGTACAAGTTGTCCGCGCATTTGAAGACGGCAATATTATTCATGTGGCAGGGCGTGTGGATCCCAAAGACGATAGTGATGTAATCAATCTCGAACTTGCACTGGCCGATCTTGCGACTGTCTCAAAACGATTGGAAAAAACCAAACGGGATGCAAAAGGAGCTGCTGCCAAAGGAAAAGAAATTGAGATTTCAGTACTTGAACGATTGAACAGTCAGCTAAGTTCCGGAAAAGCAACTCGCGAGCTCGAATTCAATGACGAGGAAAAACTGATTGTACGCGATTTGCACCTACTCACCATGAAACCGATGATGTACGTAGTAAACGTAGCAGAATCATTGATAGGAAAAACTGATTTCACTCCTATCTTTGGATCAATTCCTTATGTAGAAATCAGTGCAAAAATCGAAGCGGAAATTGCGGAACTTTCTCCTGAAGACGCCAAGATGTTTATGGAAGATTTGGGAATAACAGAAACTGGACTCGATCGATTGATTGTTGCTGGTTACAAATTGCTCAACCTTATCACCTACTTTACTTCAGGTGAACAAGAAACCCGAGCATGGACCGTAACCAAAGGCACCCTCGGTCCAGAAGCCGCAGGAGTCATTCACACTGATTTTATCAAAGGATATATCAAGGCTGATGTGGCGAGCGTCGCCGACTTCGTCGAACTTGGCGGCTGGCCTGGAGTCAAGGAAAAAGGAAAGATGCAATTGGTCGGAAAAGACTATGAAGTGAAGGATGGCGACGTATGTTATTTTCATATTGCATAACTTCCTCCGTGATTCCCGCACCTGCTTACGCGAGTGCAGACTCCAACGGGAATCTGAAGTTGTAGATAAAAAAATCCCCGCCCCCCGATCATGTCGAGAACAAATTTCACGGGGATGACGAAATAAAAATCCGCCTTATGGCGGTTTTATGTTACCTTTCGCTCTCTTTACACTACACTTTCAGAGCTCATCAGTACCGATTATATCGGCAGAGGTACGCCGTTGTTGAGAGGTACGGCTAACCTCTCTCCATTTTACGAAACGGAGACAAAACTTCACTTTCAGCCCACCTGCTCCTGCGCCTCCTTGATGACCTTGTCCAGGTTCAGCTGATCTTGATACTGCCGCGCAACCTCTCTGAGGAGGTCAGGCAGCTGGTCGAGCATGAGGACGAGATCCCGGATATCTTCCTCCGAGAGCGGCTTCACCGAGCGATGAATACCGCGCCCCTCGGAATACTTCACGTATCCCGCTTCTTCGCTCCCGACCTGGACCTCCCAGGCTAGACCAGGGCACTTGTCCCTGATCGTCTCAGAGAGATGCGCGATCTTCTCGACCAAGTATGCTTTTTTGTCTTTCTTTCCTTCCACGCCCATTCTCCTTCGCGGTTCATAATCCGCGTTGTCATGCACACCAGTGTATATACTATGGATACTAATAGCCGCACTGGCATGTATGACAAAATAACTTGTTCAAAAGAACAAGTTATTTAATACTATTTTCCTCTTCCTGTCAAGGCATGTCTATTCCGCCTTTTGACCACGGATTACACCGCATTATCCGCCATATCATCTTCGGAACACCGCGGATCACCCCGTATTTTTCAACTACCTGATACCCATATTCACTACATGTGGGATGAAATCTGCAATATCCGTATGGAAATTTCGCTTTCAGGGGACCATGATCCGGCGACACGGTTTTTTGATATACCCGGATAATAAAGAGTATTGTTTTCTTGGGAATAGAAACAAGAAGGCGAATAAATTGCATATTATCGCTTGGTTGAAAGAAAAAATAACATTATACCAATAAGCGTGCTTTTTTGAGTATTGATTCAATATCTGCACTAATTGTAGCAAAATCTGCACTGAATAGTTTTGGAGTGGAGAGGAATGCAATAACATGTCCCTCACGAATCCGCCCATCTTTAAGAAGCAGTCGTACCACTTCACGCATCTGCCGCTTCACCCGATTGCGCCCTACGGCCTTCTTTTCATGTTTTACGCTCGCGACAAACCCGATCTTCAGATCAGTGTCCGTGTACCCTCGTTTGGGATACTTATCAGGATCGATCTTCCAGATTTTTGCATTTACTACTTTGCCTACAATAAAACGCCCTTCGGCAAAGAGGATTTCAAAATCTTTCATTCGGGTCAATCTGAATTCATGTGGAAGCATACATTGCTTGAGGGGACTGATCACGACGGATCAGCCCCCTTTCGTATTGCGTATGCTCCTCCTTTGCAGCACACGCATTTCATAGTATAAACAACAACCCCGCTCTTAGGGAAGAGCGGGGTTTATTTTTATCGGGTTTTTCTGGTTCGCTTTCCGCGTTTCTCATCGCTTACGGTCAGGCGTTTGCGACCCTTGTTTCGTCGACGCTTCAATACGTCGCGGCCATTTTTGGTTTTCATTTTTTTTCTAAAACCATGAGTTTTTGCTCGTTTTCGTTTTTTTGGCTGATATTTGCGCTTAGGCATATAACAAATGCTCCTTTAGAGGTTACTAATATAGATACTATACACTATTTTATGCGTTTTGTCAAGAAAAAACAGTAATTTTAGTGAATTTGGAAGACCTCGCACCACCAACTTCCTTTCTTTACAAAGGAAGAGTTGATGCGAGATCTTCAGTGCAGATGTAGCAGGTTCAGCCGATGTGGCTGTACCCGTAGCGGTCCTGCGGGTTGCCGTCCTTCAGGTGGAAGTGCAGCACGCCGTGGGAACGCGGATCGATCCTGATCGCGTGGTGCGGGATGATCATCTCACCCTCGACCTTACCGAAGACCATCTGCTTGGTCCTCGACTTGTTGAAGACAGTGCACTTGCCGCTCGCGTCGACACGGCACTCGATCTGCCCACTCACGTGAACGACCTGCTTGGTACGCTTGCTGCCCCCCCGACGAGGTGGGAACTTGATCTTCTGCGGTTGCGTCATGACGGTTTTCCTCGCTATTCTGCAGTGCGCATCTATGGAACCACCCGGCTCACACAGAGGTGCACACTAGTAAACATGAAAATCGCCTAGTTGTCAATAATACTTGTTTGCAAAGATTCTGTTTTTCCTTTATTATCCACACCATCCACAGGTAATCCACACTCTGTACACTTCTTACCTGCCCTCATGAATATTTACCATATTCAAACTGTGTTACAATGTACCCCATAACCGAACTCTATGACCAACTACGAGATTTGGCAGGCAGTGCTTGCCGAATTTGAACTCACTCTCTCGAAAGCGAATTTCACCACCTGGTTCAAAAATACCGGTATTGCTAACTATGAGAATGGGAATGTTGTAGTCTGTGTCCCCAATGCATTCACCAAAAGCTGGCTGGAAAAGAAATATCACGCCACCATTGTCAAAATACTTGAACGCGTCACTGGTAAACCGGTCAAAAAAATCGATTATACGGTCGACAATGTACGCAATATCAAAGAGCAGGAGTGTACTCCTCTTTCGGTCGAAGCTCCTAAAGCTCCGATTATTCATGCCCCAATCACCCCGTTACCCAAGAAAGCCTTGTTGGTGCAACAATTCGGACTCAACCCCAAATACGTATTTGAAACCTTTGTCGTCGGAAAAGGAAACGAGCTTGCTCACGCCGCGGCACAAGCTGTCGCCTCACGTCCGGGAGATGCGTATAATCCTTTGTTTATCTACGGAGGAGTCGGACTGGGCAAAACCCACCTGATCCAGGCTATCGGGCACACCATGCTTGTCGCAAATCCCAATGTAAAGATTCTCTACGTAAGTTCTGAGAAATTCACCAATGAATTTGTCGCTTCGGTCAAAGAAGGACGTGCAAAAGAATTCAAAGACCGCTACCGCAATGTCGATCTTCTTCTGATTGACGATATCCAGTTTATCGGCGGGAAAGAACAAACCCAGGAAGAATTTTTCCACACGTTTAATGAGCTCCACCAGCAAGGTAAGCAAGTGGTCATGACGAGCGACCGGCCACCCAAAGCTATTCCAGCTCTTGAGGACCGTCTTCGCAGCCGCTTTGAATGGGGGATGATTGCGGATATCTCGGCCCCTGACCTTGAAACCCGAATGGCGATCATCCAGAAGAAAGCTCAGGAACGCCAATTTCCAATCCCTCCTGATATCCAAACGCTCATCGCAACGAATGTACAGAGTAATATCCGTGAACTTGAGGGCGCTCTTAATAAGATTATCGCATTCCATGAACTCAAAAATACGGTTCCGACTGATGAATCCATCCGTCACATTCTCTCTAGCTTCCAGGAACAGAACATGCGTCGCTCGCTTACCCCGAAGAACCTGATTGAGGAAGTAATTAAGTTTTACGATCTCAAATTGGAAGATATTGTGGGGAAAAGCCGGGAAAAACGCTTTGCTTTCCCGCGACAAGTCATCATGTATCTCATGAGAGAGGAATTGAAACTGTCTTACCCGAGCATTGGTGAGGAACTTGGCGGACGGGACCATACCACTGCCATGCATGCACACACCAAAATCACTCTGGAAGTTGATAATGATCTCAAACTTAAGCAGGATCTTGAGCTTATCAAACAGCGTTTATACACAAATAAAATTTAAATTCTGTGCATAACTGAGGGAAAAATATGCATTTTAACTGGGGACGATGATGTGGGTAAGTAAAAGTTTTCCACACCCATGGTGGATAGTCCAAAATATACACACGCTTTGTTCAACCTTTGTTCTCCATTTATCCCCACACAAAAATGAAATATTTTGCTAAAATAAGCCACTAAATTGAATTATCTACCGTATCCACAGCCTCTATTATTATCTTCTAGATTATATAAATAAAAAGAAAGAAATATGAAATTAACATCCACACGAGAAAATTTATTGTATAGTCTTGAGATAGCGAATTCATTTGCAGGTAAGCATGCTAACTTACCGATATTACAGAATGTATTACTTCGGGCACATGAGTCAGGAGTTGAAATCAGTGCAACCAATCTCGAAGTTTCTATTAAAACGCATATACGTGCAAAAGTAGAAGAACCAGGAACTTTTACTGTTCCCGCCCGTACGCTTACCGAATATGTGCGTCTCCTTACAAACGACCAGGTAGAACTTTCTCTTGAAGGGTCAGAACTTATCGTACGTTCGGCTGGCTCGGAAACCAAAATAAAAGGATTTCCTGCCGATGAATATCCGGTTATTCCGGGTATTGAAGAAGGGCATACGTATCTGATCAAGGCGGAATCATTTCGTGAGGCGATTGGGCGTGTCGTGGTGTCATGTGCAAAGAACGAAATACGGCCTGAATTTTCCGGCGTATTTTGCCGTTTCAATAGCGAGCGTTACTCAGGTCTTCTTATGGCAGCAACCGACTCGTATCGCTTGTCTGAAACCCGTATTCCTTTGGCACAGGGTGAGGATCCTGAGGTTACGTGTATCATTCCTGGGCGTGTCATGTACGAGATCGCGCGCCTGATACAATTGGGCCGGGGACATGAAGGGGAAGAAAACGTCAGGTTGACCGTGAGTACTAATCAGGTGGCGGTCAGATATGATACATTTGAGATGGTTAGCCGATTGATCGACGGGCGTTATCCGGATTATACACAGATTATCCCTACTTCGTTTAAGACACATGGAACATTTTCCGTGAGTGAGATGATAAACAAGATCAAGGCAGCGAGTTTGTTTTCAACTGCCGGAGTGAATGCGATTTCGTTCAGCTTTGATGCTGAAAAAAAACAGATAGCCGTTGCGTCAAACAGCACTCAGACGGGTGAGCATGTTTCATATATCGATACTGCCGTAGAAGGGGATACACAGTCAGTACTTCTCAATCATCGGTACGTACTTGATGGATTGCAACAGATCGAAGCGGATGAGGCAGAGATCGAATTAACAACGCCAGACGCACCCTGCCTCATTCGGGTCAAGGGAAATGAGACATTCCAGTATATCGTGATGCCGATCAGACAATAATAATCAGAGGAAATAAAAAAAGATGCCAGGTACGGCGTCTTTTTTTATACTACGTTTATATATCACTGGTTAGTTGAAGTTGCTCCTGGTAAAAGTGGTTCAACATTTAAGGTAAATGGAATATTTTCTTCAATTCGATTTCCAATATCATCTTCCACAATGACCGTAAGGGTGTGTTCTCCCTGGTCAAAAGGTTCAGCGTAGTACGACAGGTTGAACGGGTGTTGGGTAATAACTCCAACATATACTTCATCGATTTTGTATCTGACTCGTGACACACCTCGGGGTGCTGATACATTGATCGCAGCTTCTACGAGCCTTGAGTTGAGTACTGTTCCTGGTTTTGGGAATATTACCTCAAGTGTTGGTATCAATTCGAGCGAATATGCATCATCATATTCCGTGGGGGGTTCTCCGAAGTTTGGATTCCAGTCCGGGTCTTCAGTGCGCTTCCTCTCAATCCACTCTTGGATACCTTTTTCCCATGATTCATATTGTGGATCTTGTTCAGGGTGTTCAGGGGCTGGTCCGCGTGGATTGTTTTTGTCGAGATAGTGGAGTATCTCGTGTGGTTGTAGATAGGTTCTTTCTTCAATGAGGTTTGGTGGGGTTGAACTTGAAACCAATTTTCCGGTGATTTTGTTTACTTGCACTTTTACGGATCCGCCTGAAGATCCTTTCAGTACCGGCTTGTCCGCGGTGTTTGGTGGAAGAGGTGGAAATGATTCGATAGGCATGCTTTTCACTGCTTCACGCATGAAACGTCCCCAAAGTTGTGCTGCCAGCATACTTCCGCTTGAACCTGATTTCATAGAGGTGTTGTCTGTATTTCCAGTCCAAATGCCGACTGCGAGGCTAGGGGTGTACCCGACGGTCCACGCGTCAATATAATTGTTCGTAGTACCTGTTTTTGCGGCTACGGAGCGTCCTGGAAGTGTAAGTATTCCTCCGGCACCGAAAATAAATGAACGTGCGCTATCGTCACTTAAAACACTAGTAATGGTTGCAGCGACTTCTGGTGCGAGTGCGGTCGTTCCTTTTTCTTTTTTCCATTCTTCAAGTACTTTGCCGGTGTTGTCCTCCACTTTCAAGATACTTACCGGATCATAATGTACCCCATTATTTGCAAGGGTGGCGTAGGCGTTGGTGTGTTCGAGCACGGTCACTCCTCCGCATCCAAGTACGAGTGCAAGTCCACAGTCTTCGGTAGTGTCGAGTGTGGTATATCCGAGACGTTTTGCAAAATCAATGCCGTTTTTGGCTCCACCGATCAGATATAGTGTTTTAACTGCAGGGATGTTAAGCGAGCCGGCAAGGGCCTGGCGCATGGTTAAAGGACCGTATTCTTTAAGGGTGTAGTTGGTTGGTATGTACGGCTTCGTCCCACCTGGGTTGAAATTGGTTAGCACATCATACAGAATCGTGTCCGGGGTGTACCCCTTTTCGAAAGCTGCGGTATAAATAATAGGCTTGAATGACGAGCCAGGCTGTCGTTTTCCGAGTGTTGCCACATTGAATTGCCCGTCAATTTCTTCATCATAAAAATCCCGTGACCCGACCATGGCAAGAACTTGTCCTGTTTTTGGATCAATAGCAACAAGTGAGGCATTGTTGGCATCTGCGTCTGCTAATGTTTTTGCACCATCTTCACCGCTGATGACATTCTCAGCAATTTGTTGCTTGTCCCAGTCAAGTGTTGTGATTACCTTTAACCCCCCACGTTCCGTCAGTGCTTCACCATATTTGTCTACCAGTAATTGTTTTACGTAAAGCACGAAATGCGGAGCTTGGATATTGTACGCTGTGGGTTTGATGGCTAATTCTTCTGCTTGCGCCTGGTTTTTTTCTTCCTCAGTGATGTGTCCGTCGCGATACATTTCTTCCAAGACTAAATTCCGTCGGTTTTTGAATGCCTCAAGATTATTGAGGTATCGGGTAGGTAGTTGCGGCAGACCGGCGAGTGCTGCTGATTCTGCGAGTGTCAGATCTTTTACGTTTTTGCCAAAATAGCTTTGTGCTGCTGACTGTACACCGTAGTTCGTTGATCCATACGGAATCTCATTGAAATAAATCTGAAGAATTTGGTCCTTGGTATATTTCTGTTCCAATCGGATTGAGAGTATCCATTCTTTGACTTTTCGCATGATCGACCGGTCATTAGTAAGGATAGCATTTTTTACCAGCTGCTGGGTGAGTGTTGATGCTCCTCTGGTTCTCTCCGTGCTTAGAACACCTTGAATTACCACTTTGATGATACTGAGCGGTCGGATACCCTTATGCTGGTAAAAGGTCTTATCTTCGATCGAGATTACCCCGTTAATTAAATCTTCAGGGATATCTTCGAGTTTTATTAGTGTGCGTTTTTCGTCGGCAAAGATTTCATAGAGCAGGTGTTCCCCGGTCCGATCATAAATTTTGGTACTTTGCGCCACTTCCCGATCTGTAAGTCGGTTTGGATCAGGGAGATCTTTGCTTGCCCAAGCAACAAGGATGGTCGTGCTTACAAAACCGACTACGGCACATGTAAAAAATGCCAGTAACACGTTTCGTTTGCTCAAGAATCGTCTTTTTTTCTTGTTTCGACGATCATCCCTCCTATTGTTATTCGGAGGCAGTCTCGAAAAGTCTCGTCCGGTAAGATAGCCGTAACTTCTAGTTTTTAGGCTTGGAATAGGCATAACTTTTTTCGCTTAAATAAGCCTTTATTTAGGTTAAACCCTTGACAAAAGAGTGAATTTATGGTACTATAGCCCGTTCCCAAACGCAAGATACTGTACTCCAGTATCTTTTTGATTACACGATTTTGGGATCCTTCAGAGGAGAATCTGAGGGTAAGTATACGACATTTATGGGTAAAATAACATATACTGTACGAAAGACGATGCTTGTGGCTGTACTCAGTGCCGTGCTTATGGCGCCAGTGCTTGCGCCGGCTCCCGTACATGCACAGACTGGACTAGTGAGCTCTGCTCTTAAGGGAATTGTAAGCCTTTTCTCTTCAGACGAGGTCAAAGCTGATGAGATTGTTCCGAATGTATTCCCTGAGATGAACGACCGCAAGCCCACTCGGGTCATTACTGCGGTTATGACTGCCTATTCGAGTGAGGTCGCACAGACCGATGACAGTCCTTGTATTCCTGCTGACTGGAAGTATAATCTCTGTGAGCATTATGAGAAGTATGGTGAGCAGGATACGATTGCGGCAAACTTTTTACCACTTGGTACTAAAGTACGCTTCCCTGATCTCTATGGAGATAAAGTTTTCACGGTACGTGACCGCATGAATGCGCGTTATGGTCAGGGGCGAGGTGATATCTGGATGCCAACCCGGGACGAGGCGAAACAATTTGGTGTCAAGAAAGTTACCATGGAAATCTTCACTAGATAATACGTAACTAAAAAACTCTTCTGGCAACAGAAGAGTTTTTGTATATATTTTGAGGTACCGGGGGGAATCGAACCCCCGAATAAAGGTTTTGCAGACCTCTGCCTTACCACTTGGCTACGGTACCACTTTTCTCCAGAGAACATCACCAGAGTACCATAATAACCACTACTTTTCAAGGGTTTTCTTGATGGTTGAAAAAAGAGGGTTTTTGAGGTAGTATAGGGAGTACTGTATATGCGTATCAATTGGTACAATTTTTTGTTAGTACTCATGCGGGCGGTCATGTATGTGAAGCGTTTTATTTTTTGGGTACTCGGTTTTGTGTGGGCGATGATACTCTCCATCAATCGTGCATATTTGCGCACCCTTGGTTTTCATATTTATCGTGTCATTGACCGAATTTCGAAGAAATTTCAGAAGTTTTCGTGGAAAAAACAACAAGGTATACTCAATGTATTTGGACGCCGGGGTTTTTTACAGCTCTTATTGTTTATTGTGGCGCTGTGTATCATGTATCCACATAGTAGACTATATACAAAAAGTTACGATGAAATAGCAGGGCGAAATACGATTTTATATACATTAGTAGGTCCGGGAGATCAGGCATATACGCTCGATGAAATTATAAGTGGTACTGATTCACTTATGATTACGTCTAATGAATCTTGGAAACAGGTTGCAATATATGGGGGTGACAACTCGGGATTGACTTCACGTCGCCCGACTGAGTTTACCAGTGTAGCTGCAGGAGGAAGCGCTTTGACTAAGCCGATACTTATGCCTGGGGTTGATTATGGATTAACTGATCCAGAAGATGCCACAGTATCTCCTGGATCCCAGCATGAAGTGTTGTATTATGAAGTACAAGAGGGAGATGTGCTTGGGACTATTGCTGCGCGATTTGGTATCAAAGCTGAAACTATTCTTTCAGCTAATAATTTGACCACACGATCGTACATACGACCGGGGCAGAAGCTGTTGATTTTGCCGGTGGATGGAGTGGTGCATACGGTCGTGCGAGGTGACACCTTGTCAAAAATTGCGCGTACGTATAGTGGAGCTATCGACACCATTGTACAGTACAACGAGCTTGAAGAGAGCGGGTCTACACTGAAAGTGGGGAGTCAGATTATTGTTCCTGACGGTATCAAACCCCAGGTGGTAGCCAAGCCCGTAGTGCCGAAGACAACGGTGTTATTGGGTTCTCCTGAAGCGATCGATAAGGTGACTTCGCCACCACCTTCGGCTGAAGCTCCAGCAGGCAGTGGGTATATTTGGCCGACCGAAGCGACTATTATCACTCAATACTTCGGTTTGCGTCATACGGGAGTTGATATAGCTGGGAAACAAGGTCTTGCGATTTATGCTACCAAGGCAGGAACCGTTATTACTTCGCAATGCGGGTGGAATGGTGGATATGGATGTTATATCAAAATTGATCATGGTGGGGGTGTTGTATCATGGTATGGGCACGCATCAAAAATGTTTGTCGAGGTGGGGGATGTGGTCGCGCAGGGACAAACCATCGCATTGGTTGGAAATACAGGACGCTCGACTGGACCTCATTTACACTTTGAAATTCGTGTGAACAATAAATATCAGAATCCCTTGTCATATGTACGAAAATAAGGTTTTTTGTACATCACATTTTGGTACGGAATTGTAGTGCTTCTGCAATGTGCTCTGTCCCAATCATGTCTACGTCTGCCAGATCCGCAATCGTACGGGCAACTTTGAGTAATCGGTGGAAACTGCGGGCAGAAAGATTCATGTGCGATACGGCCTGCCGCATGAGCTCAAGCGATGTATTATTTAATTTGCAAAATTCTTTCAACTCTCTGTTTTTCATCTCAGCGTTAGTTTCAATAGGGAGATTGATAAAACGCCATGTTTGTCGTTGTCGCGCTTTTTCTATTCGATTCCTGATTGATTCTGATGATTCACTGGTTTCATCTCCTGATAGTTTTTCAAACTCCACGCGCGGAACCTCTACATGCAAGTCAATCCGGTCAAGCAGGGGGCCACTTATTTTTTTCTTATATCTTTCAATTTGTATCGGTGTACACGTGCATATATGCGCCGAATCGGTTGCGTACCCACAGGGACATGGATTCTGACTTGCGACCAGCGAGAAACGGGCAGGGAACGAAAGCGTTCCTTGTGCGCGTGAGATGGTGATTATCCCGTCTTCGAGCGGTTGTCGCAGGTTTTCAAGTACGATTCGCGGAAATTCTGGAAACTCGTCGAGAAATAAAACACCCCGATGTGCTAGTGAAATTTCTCCTGGCTTTGGAAATTTTCCTCCACCAACTAAGGCAACACCGGAAGCACTGTGGTGGGGTGATCTAAACGGACGTGTTGAAATAATCGGGCGATCGGTCGGCAGTAATCCTGCAACTGAATAAATTTTGGTAACCTCAATTATCTCGGCGACGGTCATTCTCGGGAGTATTGAAGGAAGTGTTCGTGCAAGTAGCGTCTTTCCTGAACCAGGAGGTCCATTTAGAATAATATTGTGCGCTCCAGCTGCTGCAATTTCGAGTCCACGCTTTGTGAACTCTTGTCCTTTGATTAAAGACATGTCGAGATCGTGCGCATAAGTATGTGCCCATTGAGTGACATCTGCAGGTGGTTGTGGTGCGATTCGTTTGGTACCAGTGACATGTGCGATTAATTCAGCAAATGAGGTAACCGGATAGATCGTAATATTCGGAACGATTGATGCTTCTTCAGCGTTTACTTTTGGTACAAATATCGAGGGTATGTGATGTGTTTGCGCAAAGATGGCAAGTGGAAGAATTCCGGTCGTGTGGCGCAGAGTTCCGTCGAGTGCGAGTTCGCCAACAAACAGCGACTGAGATATATCACATGCAATTTTTTCTGCAGACAAAAACATCCCAAGTGCAATTGGGAGGTCATACGCAGATCCTTCTTTTCGCACGTCCGCAGGTGCGAGATTCACGATGATTCTGCTGTTTGCCGGAAACGGAAGATTGGTATTTTTCCACGCAGTTCTGATGCGCTCACGCGCTTCTTGTATTGCCGTATCAGGCAAACCGACAATGGTGAATCCGGGCCAGGTGCCGGATATGTCAACTTCAATCGTGATGGGCGCGCACTCAAGACCGAGCACAGCGGCCGATGGAACGGTAGTAAACATAATCCCTCCTTAAAAATTATGTGATAGAGGGAGTATAGCACAATTCAGAGTTAGGAGGAAAATAATTTTAATTGGAATTATTTTTTTTGTTTTTTCAGTAACAATAAAACTCCTACTATAACCATCACGTCTGCAAGATTGATGATCGATGTTATGATGCGGATATAGTCGATGGTAAAACCGAATGTGATCCGGTCGATCAGGTTTGAGAGTGCTCCTGCAATAATAAGCGACGCCGCAAACAAACGCACGGAGTCTGTTTTTGATTTTTTGACGTAATATATTCCTGCACTAATAATTACGACTGTGAGTGGAATTACGATTATATGTGGAATCGGAATACCAAAGGCAATGCCGGTATTTTCGAAATATTCCCACCCGAGCATTCGCTCAATTACATAGTGTCTACTTTCCGGATTGGTTCTCGCGCCATATTTCAGTAGTTGATCGAGGACTATACCAAAAACGCCACTGAGTATGAGTACCCTTTGGCGTTTGAGCGACGGCTGTAGGCTTGTAAAAAAGTTATACTTCATCAGTAAGGAATTTTTTTGCCTCAACCGTACTATTCGAAGTCGGGCGGGCACGAAGACGTTTTTCCCCGATTGGTTTATTGGTAAATTTGCAAATACCGTAGGTTCCCGCATCGATTCGTTTGAGTGCTGATTCCACATCGCGTAGTTGTTTTTCAAGCACTCCTTCAAGAGATTTATTAGTGATAAAATCTTCCACCTCATGCGCATTGTCTTCGGGCTCGGTGCCGTATTTGGGAAATATCGCATTAGTATCTCCTGCGATGCGAGGATTTTTTACGGTAAACGTCCCCAATTCTTCTTCGAGCTTTCGTTTCTGTTCTAGCAGGGCTTGCTGCATTTCTCGTACAAACTCAGGCGTAAGCCCGGAATCAGGATGTACTTTGATACCAGGGGTGTTTTTCTTTGGCATACGTCATGGGTTAATTGATCTTGGTGGGTAGTATAGCAGAAGGGCTTTAAAAGACGCAAGATTTTTGGAAATAAAAAAACGGCCATCCGTAGGCCCGTAGTGATGATACTATGTGGCTGGAGGCCGTTAGTTTTCAAGGGTTGGGTCTTTCTCAAGCACTCTCAATCGTTAGGGCATAACGACTCAGATAGCTTGAGAAAAGCCAGCGATTCCCTGAAAATGTATAACCTGATTGACCACTCAAAGGGTGTTGAATCGGCATTACTGCCATACTCAGACCGTATTTGTTTTTGTTGTTGGTGTTTATTCCGACGAATCGGAACGGTGAGTAGTCTAATCGGTATATGGTGTGTTCGAGGCGCGAGGCCGAACATCACGTTATCAAAGATCAACAAATACAGTATAGCATATTTTGAATATATGGTCAAGGATTTTAGATAAACCCGTTTTATTTCGCTTTATTGAGCAAAAAAATGTGTATTTTTGTAAAAATCATTTGTCTATACCAGTGTATACAAATACACACTTATCCCCATATATGTGTACTTTTCCACACACTTATCCCCAATGTCTAGAGTATTGTATACAATTTTATAATTTTTTGGGTGGATATCCTGTGTGTATGATGAAAATGCTTAGTAGAATATTGAAGACGTCTGTCTATTAGGAAGAGAGATCTGTGATTGTTATAAAAAATTGCTACATTGAGCTAAAATATCGCCTAAAAGGATTGACAAAATCTTTGGTGTGTACTATACTTGCTCGTTACCAATGTTGGTGACAGTGTTCCTTACAAAAACGTAGGCACCTATGCCTGAGCTCTGTGCTCGAAAATAGGAGGAGTTCTCATGTTCAGCAAAAACTTCGTTTTCATGATCATCATCCTTCTCGGTGCGTGTGATGCGGACTACTACGTCGAAGACAGTGATCCGCAACATGGGATCGTCGAGGTCTCCCGGTGCATCGACAGCTTCACCTGTCCCGCGGGGTACGAGTGTGGTTTTGATCATCGGTGTGTTTTGGTCGAGAGTCAGGAAGAACAAAAAGTGCTTCTCGATCCTGAGTGCAGCGACGAGATCGATTACGTCGTCCGATCTGTATATCCTCGCACGCCTGATTCTGTCGGGTATGGGGTGGTGGTGAAACTCTCTGACATGGAGAGTGTCCAGGATGTCGAGCTTCTTGAGTTCGAGATCAGCGCCTGTCGGTACATCACCTTCGACCATCCTTCTGTGTGGATCGAATCGTATGGAGTTTCCGTAGACGAGGAAAATCAGAACGCTGCTGACCCTGAAGGTGTTATCCTTCCGGACTGGTCGACGAGGTTTTACGACTTTACCATCACTGAAGATGGCGAGGTTGTGTACTACGAAGAGGTTCCTCATGAGATGACTGTTGCAGATACTAACTGTAGCGCCCAGTTCCATCAGGGTTCTCCTCGAGCGATGGTACCTGGTGAGACGGTAGTATTCACGTTCAGTGCCTCGATCCGTTCGGAGTTTCCTACCTCGTCCTCGTTCACTGTGGGTGAGCCTCGCTTAGGTTTCAGCATGCCACCGAGTCCGAACCCGTTCGATCGACGTGTTCCGTGGGGTACGCACATCACGTATCCACAGATGGTCTTGATCGTTCCTTAGTTGTCCAGCAATTCGGCCGGACAGCACTAGCCCTGTACTTCGGTGCAGGGTCTTGTTTTTGTGAATACTTTTCGTGTGTGCTATACTAATTTTATTAACAATTTATTTCTAACATACGGAGGGGTATGAAAGAACAATGGAGGGAAGTGGTACTTATTGTTTTTCTTGTTGCGATAAGTATTTTTTTGTTTTCAAAACAGGCTGTGACTGTCTCTGAGTCAATTATCATTACTGAAATTTGTCCGAGCGGATGCGCTCTTACTGATCACCAATGGATAGAGATATATAACAAAAGTTCGGAGCCGATTGACTTAGCTGGCTGGAAATTCTGGGAAGGTGGGGTAAACCATGGGCTTACCCTGAGTCCGAGTAGTACCGTAACTTCCACTATTCTCTCATCGGGCGCATATGCAGTTATTACTCAGAATGATCGCATATTTTTTGGAGACCATCCTAGTGTTACCTCAACGGTGTTTGATAGCGCATGGACTACACTTACTAAAACCGGTGAGGAGATCGGGATTAAAAAGGGAAATGGAATTGATGATTTTGTAGAACAATTTGTCTACGCCAGTGTAGACAAATATTCACTTGAGCGCATACATCCGAATGGAGATCCTGCAAGTATGCTTGAATGGAAAGAACATCCTGACGCTTCTACCCCTGGATCGGAAAATTATTGGTGGGTGCAGAGTGGGGAAGGATCTGTAAACCGTATTCCGTATGCACAGTTTACTCTACCCACCTCAACCCTTGTTGGTGAGACTGTTATATTCGATGCATTCGCTTCGAGTGATTTTGAGGGGTTTATTGAACGATATGTGTGGATGATTGAGGGGCTGGAATATGAAGGGGTGAGTGTGGAGTATGTGTTCACTGCAACCGGGACGAAACATATTTCACTTACCGTATATGATACAGCATCTGCTTCAAGCACGATTTCGCGAGATATTGAAGTGGTATCTCTCACTGATGATGAAGAAATTATCCAACGTCCGCCTCCAAGAATTTTTATTAATGAATTTCTTAGTGATCCACATAGTGGAGAAAAAGAATGGATTGAATTATACAATTCGGAAGATGGAGATGTGGTGCTTGGTGGATATACTCTCTATGATGGTGTCGGGAAAATTGCGAACGTGACCGGAACTATTGAAGCATTCGGATTCCGAACCGCGTATCTCACTTCGAGTAAATTGAATCAGACCGGAGACCGAATCGTGCTTATGGATCCTACGGGAGATGTGGTTGATAGTGTGTCTTATGGAAATTGGGAGGATGGAGACATCACCGATAACGCGGGCGCGCCTAAGAAAGGCTATTCGACCGCACGAAACAGTGATGGGGAGGATACGGATATCGATCAATCCGATTTTTCGTATACGATCACTCCAACACCAAATTTTCCGAATAATATTACCGCAGATCCAGTACCCGTGCCGCCTCAAGTCGTGAATTCTCCGATCGTCTATTCTCAAGAGGCCACACAGACAAAACTGACATTTCCTGATGGTAGTGTTGTAGTCAGTGAGTTCGTATCAGCTCCGTCTACCGGAGTAGTTGAATTTGTAGAATTGTATAACACGACTTCTGATTCAATTTCACTTGAAGGATGGATACTTCGTGATGGAAGCGGAGCGAATACCACACTCGTGGGTACGATATCAGCATGGGGATTTTTCGTGATCGACAAACCGAAAGGAAGTCTGAATAACGCAGGAGACCTAATTATGCTTCTTGATCCAAGCGGAAAAGAGATTGACCGCGTGGTGTATGGAAATTGGAATGGTGAAGATAGTGCTGTTGCGGCACCAAGCAAAGGGCAGTCCGCGGCACGGACAGACAGCGTTTTTGATTTTCGAATTACCGATCTCATTACGAAAGGTTCGATAAACCAGATTGTCCAAAATTCTGTGTCGGGTGGTGATAGGGTGAATACTTCAACATCTTCGACACTTTCGTCTTCCGACAGTGATTTGTCTATTGATTTGTTTTCTCCTGAGTTTCTTCCGATCATTACTGAAGTGCTTCCTAATCCGCTTGGTGCCGACACACAGAATGAATATGTCGAATTGTACAATCCGTTTGATCGCGATATTTCGCTTGCTGGATTATTTCTTGATGATATTGAAGGTGGGTCAAAACCGTATGCGTTTAGTGCGGATTCTATGCTTCGGTCACATGAATACCGGGTTTGGTATTCCAAAGATACTAAACTTTCTTTTGCTAATACGTCTGACAGTGTGCGAATTTTGGATTCTGAACACACGGTTTTACAAGAAGTGGAATATTTCGGGGCAAAAGAGAATAAGTCCTATACCTCTGGGGCCGATATGTGGTTCTGGACCTCTGAATTGAGTCCAAACACGGAAAATCCGTTGGCCCCTCTTCCTGATGTTGTCTCAGATACCAGAGCTAAAACAACTGCTGCAAAAACAGCCGTCAAAACGACGCTTGCGCAAGTGCGTAATTTTGATGTTGGTACACCGGTGACAATGGACGGCGTTGTGTTGGTGCCGCCTGGAGTACTCAGTACGCAATATGTGTATGTGGGTAGTGAATCCGGTATTGGGATTCAAGTGTATTCGTATAAAAAAGAATTTCCTGAAATCGCTTCGGGAGATAAGGTGGTCATATCAGGTGAACTTTCTGAAGTGTCCGGTGAGATGAGGGTAAAGCTTGCCAGTCTTGGTGATGTAGAGCTTGTTCACTCTGCCACGACCACGCTTATTGCCCCATATCCAGTCGCAGTGGTGGATGTTGGGGAATCGTATGAGGGTGGTTTGGTAGAGGTTACGGGAGAAATTACCGGTGTTAAGGGATCATATATTTATCTTGATGATGGGACTGACGAGGTCAAGCTATATATCCGTGGAGGATCAGGAATTGACAAGAACATGTTTGTCGAAGGTGCTCGTGCGCGGGTTGCTGGCATCGTGCAAGAAACTAAGAGCGGCTATCATATTTCACCGCGAGATCAGTCTGATGTGGTTGTTGAAAATAATGAAGTCCGAGGAGAAAAGATTGAAGCAGAAAATTCTCTGGAACCCTCGTATTCCTCAACACAGCTGGTTCGTGTCGCTATTATACTTTTTGCGGGATTCGCACTTGTGCTTGGGAGCAGGTTGTATGGGGTGAAGATGATCGAGTTCATACGATCGAGAATACACAAGCGTGAGCACTGAGATTATACTTCAGTACCAGAAGTAATAGAGAGTTTTTTCGCAGCAGATCCTCCTTGCACTACAATTTCTATGAATCGTTTATCTCCGAATCCTGAGCTTCCTCTCACTGCTGCAAGTTCATGGTCTGGTACATCGGTCAGTCGGGTGAAGAGCTGCAACACTCCCCACGGAGTATCAATGGTTTTTTGGGTGGCACCTGCAATGATCGTGGTTTTACAATTACCAAAGCAATCTACCCACCATACTTGATTTTTTTTCCGAGAAAAATGTTCTTCGAGTGAGAGGGTGTTCGTCTGAAATAAATGTCCCTCGGTGAGCCATGCTGCAATGCGCGGCAAAAATTCAAAACTCCTGAATTGCGTGTTCGTGATGTGTGTTGCTTTGTCATGAGTCAGTAGTTGTTTTTGTTCAGCTTCTGCTGCGACTGTCGGTATGTCGAGCACTTCAACTGATTTGGTAATACCAAGCTCGTATACCAGGCGCAACGTCTCTCCTGCGATTGATGCACATACGATTGTTTCTCCAACCTGGAAATATCCGAATGGTGTACCATTTTCCCATTTGTTTTTGGTTTTTTCGCGCGGGGCAACATTGACGAGAATAACACTTTTTTGTCCCAGTGATGCGTCAAGAATATCGACGAGCATGCCGCCTGCCTCAATATCGTTTGCAACTCCCACTGTTGTTACCGGGCATGAGAGTAGCGAACCTACTCGAGCCGCCTGTCTGCCGAATGCATTTGCGTCCCGGCAATCGTTGATTATCGTCGCGAACATATACATTTGTGTATGTTATAAAATAAAATGACCCTCGGATGGCGAAGGTCAGGTGTATTACTTTTTGATAAAACTACAATACCGGCCTTCGGGGGAGCGAGGTCATCATAGCCATCATCATGTGCTGTGATTTGGTAGTGTAGTTCATACAGGTACTAACGGTACTCTTTCCCTGTAGATATGTCAACTCCTGCTCTGGTGGTTGGGTTCTTGACTTTTACCTGCCATGTTGATATACTTGTTTTCGATTTTACAAACATGTAATGGGCCAGTAGCTCATCTGGTAGAGCGCCTCGTTTGCACCGAGGAGGTGGGGGGTTCGAGTCCTCTCTGGTCCACAAGAGACAGTTAGCAGATAACGATTAACAATTGACCGAAGTGCAACGTTAATTGTTGAAGGTTACTTGTTAACTGTTTTTTTACGCCGAGGTAGCTCAGTGGTAGAGCAGAGGCCTGAAGAGCCTTGTGTCGCCAGTTCGATCCTGGCTCTCGGCACTGTGTAAACGGAGTGTAGCTCAGTTGGCTAGAGCATCTGGTTTGGGACCAGAGGGTCGTAGGTTCAAGTCCTATCACTCCGACGACAAAACAGTCTCAACAGAGTCTGTTTTTTGTTTACTTGATTTAGCAAATTTATTGAACTATACTGTTTTTAACTTTTTTTACTATGCTTCGCAATCACTACATACAAACATGGTCTGGTTTCATGTATAACACTCTTCTGTATCGGTAGGGTTCGATTGTTTTTTGTTTATACAATCCGCCCTATCGGCGGTTTTTTGTTTATATGTTTTTCTATTTTAAAAATTACCATTATGATTAAACTCACTGAACACTCGTTCAAAAAATTATTCATCACTCTCGCAGTGTATCTCACGTCTCTCTTTGCAGCAAATACTCTTGGGCTTAAAATAATGCCATTCATTTTTGGTTCACATTTGTCGGTTGGAGTGTTTTCTTTTCCGATTGTGTTTCTCATGACCGATATTGTTGGAGAGATATATGGCAAACGTATTGCGAAGCTTTTCGTTCTGACTGGGTTTGTTTCCACTGCATTATTTATTGCGTATTCGTTTTTATCGCTTGCTATGCCATGGTCTCCTGATGGTGAATGGGCACGTACGGGGTACAATCAAATCTTTGGCATTTCAGTGCGAATGGCGTTCGCATCTCTTGTTGCTTTCCTTGTTGCACAATATCAGGACGTGCTCTCGTTTTTCTTTTTTAGAGAAAAATTAGGGATAAAAGTTTTTTGGCTTCGATCGATTCTCTCGAATCTTTGGTCGCAGTTGCTTGATACCACAATCTTCATGACCATTGCTTTTGCAGGTATTTATTCAACTCATACGCTTGTGAGTATTATTATCACGTGGTGGCTTTACAAGGTGGCAATGGGTACATTGTACACACCACTATCTTATTTCGGTATGCATCTTTTGCGAGACAAAGATGTAAAATAATATCTCATAACTAAAACACAACATCCACCCTTTCAGGTGGATGTTGTGTTGACCATACAGTAAGGGACAATTTCTAATCCCATGTGTATGTCTGATATGTTACCATACCAAACGTGAATTGTAAACAATTCACTGAGCGGTAAACCAGATTCGAACTGGCGACCTTCTCCTTGGCAAGGAGACGCTCTAACCAACTGAGCTACTACCGCATTCTAAATTGTGGAATCCTTTGTTGCGGGGGAGGGATTTGAACCCCCGACCTTCGGGTTATGGGCCCGACGAGCTGCCTGGCTGCTCTACCCCGCGATATGTGCTTGTGTATTTTACTTTCTTTGTGTGATTTTTACCAGACCCTGAGCAGGGCGGGAGTCTCACTCATCGATATGCTCTTTTTTGAAAACCCTCGGGTTTTCAAAACTTTCCTTAGTATGTGAAACCTTACGGTTTCACCCTTCCCTTGTTCGACGTATCAGGATAGGTACTGAAGAATTAAAATTTTTGTGATCTTGTGTCAAGATCCTGAGCGGGTAGCGGGAGTCGAACCCGCGTCATCAGTTTGGAAAACTGAGATAATAGCCGTTATACGATACCCGCTTGTTTTGTGTAGGCCTTATACTACGCGATTTTCAATCTGTTGTCAACATTTTATCACCTGAAACGTGCTATACTTGATAGGTTTTATGATTGACAAACGGTATATTTTACTCTATCCTCACGCCACTATGACACGTCATGCCGGTTCCCATATTCATCATATCACCACACATAAGACTATTCTTGATGCACGCTATGAAGTTCTTCGTGCAATTCGCGAATATTTTTGGTCGGAAGGGCTGGTCGAGATCGAAGTTCCGACGATCGTAGCAACTCCCGGACAGGAGCCGAATATTGACATTGTGGAAATTGCATTGCATGACGATCGAAAACAGAAGTTTTGTGGCGTGTTGCATACCTCGCCCGAATACACGATGAAGAAAATGCTTGCTTCCGGGTTTAGGCAGATTTTTTATCTCGGAAAAGTGTTCCGTGATTATGAGAGTATGCAGGATACGCACCATCCCGAGTTCACTATGGCGGAATGGTATCGTGCCGGCGCAACCCTCGACACTATCATGGATGACACCGAATGTGTATGCCGTGCTGCGGCTGAGCGAGTTATACGATTGTATCCTGACTTTCGAAGATTTGCAGAACGATTTGTAACTGAATCATGGAAACGCATCAGTATGCGCGAATTGTGGCTTGATACGGTCGGTATCGACCTTGATACTACTGCAACCAGGGAAGATTTTATATTACGGGCTCGGGAGAAAGGTTTTGTGGTTTCCGATACGGACCAGTATGAAGAAATGTTTTATCGTATATTTTTGACTGAAATAGAGCCCAAGCTTGCCGGCATGGGGCTTGTCATGATTTATGACTACCCTTCAGTCATGGCATCATTGTCCCGTCTCAGTCCTGACGGGAAGTATGGACGGCGGGTGGAAGCGTATGTCGATGGGGTCGAATTGACCAATGGGTTTGAGGAACTGACCGATGCCGAGGAACAGCAAGCGCGTTTTGTGTCTGAACAAAATGAACGTCGAGCGTATGGAAAATCAGTTTATCCTATCGACCATGAGTTTATTGAGGCGCTTCGTCATATGCCCGAATCGTCAGGTATTTCCTTGGGTGTCGACCGGTTGGTCATGGCCCTTACGGGTTGCAAAAATATTGAGGACGTGTTAGTATTGCCCATGCGAAAAATGTTTATTGATTAGCCAGCTTACTTATATTTATTATTATTATGGCAGACACTTCAGAAATTAAAAAAGGAGCAGTCATACGCCACAACGGCACTCTCTATGTGGTGACCACGTTCCAGTTTGTAAACCCTGGAAAAGGTCAGGCATTTACCAAGACGAAGCTCAAGTCCATTGATGGTGCTAAGGGAACTGAAATGACGTTTAAGAGTGGGGAAAATGTCGACATTGTCGATGTGTTTCATGAAAATTTGCAATATTTGTATCAGAACGGCGATTTTTATTCTTTCATGAATAAAGAGTCATACGAAACGGTTGATGTATCCGCATCAGTTGTCGGAGACGATGCGCCGTATCTGAAAGAAGGGCTCGAAGTTGTGGCTTCACTCCACGACGGGGCAGTCGTTGCAATTCAGCTTCCTAAGAAAGTCAGCTATATCGTCAAGACCTCACCTCCTGCAGTAAAAGGGGACAGTACGAGTGGGAACGTAACCAAGGAGATCGAGCTCGATAACGGACTCAAGATCCAGGCTCCGATTTTTATCAAAGAGGGTGAAGAGATTACGGTAAACACTGAAACTGGAGAATACGGCGGACGAGTAGTTGAGTAAGATATTTTGTTAAAAACACCCGTGTCCGGGTGTTTTTTGTTTACCTGAATAGAGTATTTGTTGCTGTCGCGTAGTGGTATACCACCCACACTATGAGCAGGGCTTGCAGTAATATAATGACGAAGAATGGCAATTGGAACGATATTTTTTTTGTCTTATGCCGAAACATATTCATGCCGACTAATGCACCTATCGTGCCTCCAACAAGGGTGAGAAGTAGTAAGGTTTTTTCAGAGATTCTCCTTCGTCCACCCAGTGACTGTGATTTATCAAATGCAAATGTGAGCCAGGTAAGGAGGTTTAATACTGCAAGGTATGCGATGAGAAATGTTGTGGTATACACACTATTTAGGGATTCTTGTTGACTGGGGTATTGTGGTATTTTCTATCTTCATCTGCAAGATGGATCAATTCTTCACGAATTTTTTCCGGATTAGGAATTTGTCGGAATACGATATTGGTGGTAACCGATGCAGTCTTAATCGTTACGTCTCCGTATTTGAAAAATGTTCCCAATATTCCAGTTGTCTGCGATGTTACATCTTGGATGTTGTGGAGTTCAAGCTCGGTAGTCGTATGGTGGAACAGACCGTGCTGTTCATTGTCGATAATGCGATCATTGGTCACGATCCAGAGGTCGAGGTAAAAATCGATGAAGTGCGCATAGAAAAAAAGATAGATTGAAAGATAGTAGACGCTTCCACCGAGAACCGTTAAAGGGTAAATATTCGGTCCGGAAAAGAAGTTTCCAAAGATCGGACTGATTAATACATACAGCACTACCGGAATAGCAAGGAGTGCTATAAATAAGATTGCTGTTGGAACAAAGGTGAGCGGGTGCCTGCGTAATACATGTATGACATGTTCGTAACTTTTTTGTTTGATAAAACGGCTGATACGCATAGAACCTTTGTTAGAAATCTGTAGTGATCGAATTTTTTTCTTCCAGTAGCACGAACGGTTGTTTCCAGTCAATCTTTACAATATGTTGCCAGGTAAAATAGAGGGTCGTTGCGGTGAGAGTAATTGTGATTACTGTTATGGTAAAACTCGCAATCGTAAGCATGCCGGTTGAAACAATGTGATAGGCATTGATTAGTGAGAAAATGATGAAAACACACAAGAAGAGTAGGTAGGCAAAGAGGAGGAAGTAGAGAGGAAAGGAGATCATAAAATTTCAAAATTCAAATACCAAAGTTCAAAATTATTTGTCTGTTTTTTTTAAATGTTCTTGTGCTTTTACGGTAACTTTCCGTCCGCGTGGAGTGCGTTCGAGCATGCCGATCTGTATGAGGTATGGTTCATACACCTGCTCAATCGTTTCCATTTCTTCGGCTACTGCCGCAGCTAGTGTGTTCAGCCCTACTGGACCGCCTTCGAACAGTGTGATGATGGATGTTAAAATTTTTCGATCCACTTCGTCGAGTCCGAATTCGTCAACATTGAGCATGGTGAGTGCATGTGTCGCACTGTCGCGTGAAATTATACCATCATGTTTTACTTCGGCATAATCACGCACTCTTTTGAGGAGACGGTTGGCGACGCGTGGTGTGCGGCGTGACCGCTCGGCAATAAGCGATGTTGCGTGCTGATCAATCGTGACTTCGAGTAGATGCGCATTGCGCGTAACAATATGTGCGATATCCTCGTGTTCGTAAAAATTGAGATGGAAGACATGACCGAAACGATCACGGAGTGGTGGCGATAGTAGATTGAGTTTGGTCGTTGCACCGATAAGCGTGAATCGTTCGAGTGGCATGCGAAGTGTTCTCGCAGCTGGCCCTTTTCCGATAATAATGTCGAGCGCATAGTCTTCCATTGCGCTATACAAGACTTCTTCCACGGATTTATTGATCCGGTGGATTTCGTCAATAAACAATACATCACCACGTTTGAGGTTGGATAGAATCGCTGCAAGATCGCCGACTCTCTCAAGTGCTGGCCCTGCAGTCACTTTGATATTCACATTCATTTCGCGTGCGATAATCGAGGCAAGCGTCGTTTTTCCGAGTCCCGGGTTTCCATAGAGAAGCACATGTTCGAGGGGCTCTTCCCGTTTTTTTGCGGCTTCAATCGAAATCGCGAGTGGGTTCTTGATGTGTTCTTGTCCGATAAAATCGGTAAGGGATTGGGGACGGAGCGTTACGTCAAATTCAACCTCTACGGCATTTTCGAGGATTTCTGGCTGGACGAGGCGCTCAGTATCTTCTCCAGGAAGGAACCACTCGTCGTTGTTTTGGTCGAATTCGGACATATGGGACAGTGTATCATATATAAAACACAAGATACATGGAGAAGCACATAGGTAGGATTGACAAAAAGATAAAAAGTCTCCATCCTATGTCTGAACTCGTGTTTATAGGAGGGTGCTATGGAGATTTCGAAGCGATTTCTGTATCTCGAACTGGATGGTCATGAGGTGCCACCATGGAAACAAGAAGCGTGGAGTCGGTATGGCCTAAAACCTCTTCCGACTGCTCTGCCGTACTACGGTCCGGAGATCAAACCTGCCAAGAACTTCACTGATCCTCGGACGTATCTTACGGACCTCTCAGACGGTGAGGTCTACGTTCGTCTCAGGCGCAGGTACACCCACGAAGAAGTGAAGCATATTATGAGTGCGTGGCGTGACATCATGGGCTTCGGGCGTAAAGGGGCTCCAATCGCATGGACTACGTCTGATGGGTGGCTGGTGTTCTTCGTTCCACACCCGGTTGGTCACAACCGTACTCCCGAAGAGCAGCTCGACATGCTCAAGAGTGTGCGAGTGTCCTATCGTCTGCCTAGCCATCACCTCGATGGTTTCGGTAGTCCTCATCTGATCGCTGCTCTCGCGATTGCCTGGTCCCGGGAGATGTGCGTCAACGCGAATCTGTTTGGTTCCGATTGGATTCGGACCGACATGATCGACCCTTCGGGGAATCGATCGGTTCTTCTCCATGGTGGGGACGGATTCCGAGTGGGGCAGGACATTCCTCATCGAGCCTGCTGCCACATCGCCGCTGTGCAGATGGCGATCGAAGTGCTGTGAGTTCTATGTTTGTGCGTTTGGCATTTCACATGCGCACGGGTTGCTCCGCATCGATATACTGATGCGGGGCTTCATGATTTTTATAGACAATTTTTCGCGTATTACATTCCACATTTCACGTATCAGAAGTACGTGTTTTTGTTTTTTGAAAAATGATACGTGGTACGTGAAATGTGTCGTGTGGATAACCTGTCAGTA
>CAZNAO010000002.1:0-8493 GCA_964571295.1 uncultured Gammaproteobacteria bacterium
TCTTCTTCGCCATCAGGGTCAGTAACATACGCAATATTTCCGTCATCCATCTGGAATACTCCTGGAGCTACGACGACACACGACTGCGCTCCGATACAAGCCTGGCGATCAACTAAAATCCGACGAATCTTTCCGCCTTTCCTGATCTTCATGGAAATATCCTCTGGTAAATTGTCGGGAAGTTTTGGTTCGAGGTCAGGCATATATTATAAATCACCTAGAAAATCATCATTCAGATCAAGTTGTCCGGGGGTGAACTTATGGTACGGTTCACTATTCCCCTGTTCGATCTTTTCTACTATATTTTCAGGAGTACTATACGAAAAAATCCCAGTCTCGTCAACGATAACATTCACTGCTTTTTCGCATCGGTCGACGCACCCACAAGCTGTGATTTCCGTGCTACCATCCCGATATCTCTCTTCAAGAGCGCTTACTACCGCATAGGCCCCTTCGACCATACAATCCCCACCGCAACAGACCTCTATTTTCTTTGGCTTCATAGTCATATGTCTATACTCCCAATGCCGCCCGTAATTCATCCGAGGGCTTCCATGGCGGTTCAAACGTCACTTCGACTGAAATGTCATCATACGCAAAACCCAGTTCTCCTATTTTTTCCTTCACTTCATCAGTCAGTTGCGGACCGAATGGGCAAAATGGAGTGGTGTAGGTCATGACAACATGAGCCGAGGAGTTTCTTTCATCGATACGGATATCATAAATCAACCCCATCGTGACGATGTCTACCTTGACCTCAGGATCCTGGACTTCTTTTAATTTTTCCAAAATTTGTTCTTTGGTTACCATACTTTTTTGTATTGTCATTCCCGCGAAAGCGGGAATCCAGTATTTTACACTCGACGCTTAGATCCCCGTTTTCACGGGGGTGACATAAAACTACCTAAACATTTGATACCCGTTCTTTTCAACCTCATGCGCGAGTTCCTTTCCTCCGCTCTTCACAATCTTTCCATCGATCATAATATGTACCACGTCGGGTACCACGTAATCAAGAATTCGGTTATAGTGAGTAATCAGCAATACTCCAGTCTTCTCATTTCTGAACGCTTTGATTCCCTCAGACACAATTCTGAGCGCGTCAACGTCGAGTCCGGAATCGGTCTCATCAAGCACCGCATACGTCGGCTCAAGTACTGCCAACTGCAGGATCTCGGCACGCTTTTTTTCCCCACCTGAAAATCCGGTATTCACATAGCGGGTAGCAAAATTCGGATCCATACCAAATGATGCCATCTTTTCAACTAACTTGCGATGAAACTCAAGCGGATTTACACTCGTACCTTTGAGGGAATTGTACGCGAGACGAAGAAAGTTCGATATGGTCACTCCTTCGATTTCAGGCGGATATTGCATTGAGAGAAATAAGCCTTGTTTTGCCTTCTCATCAGTCGACATCTCGGTCACGTCAACAGCGTCGACCATGATTGTCCCTTCGGTTACGGTATATTTCGGATGTCCCAAGAGCGTATTTGCAAGCGTGGATTTGCCCGAGCCATTCGGACCCATGATCGCATGTACCTCCCCCGGCTTAATCTCAAGATTGAGGCCTTTGACGATCGGCTTATCTTCGACTGATACGTGTAAATTTTTGATATGTAGACTCATACGTTTATATGATAGATTCCTGAAATGTTCGAAATATTAGTAATGCACATTTTTCACGATTGATACCCACATCAATCCCAAGCAATCCTTTCACTTCATCATCTGTCATCCGTTTAACTTCGTTAATCATTTTTCCTTTGATATGTTCGGTAAAGAGCGAAGCCGAAGCTTGTGATATTGCACACCCCACCCCAACAAACCCTACGTCAACGATTCTTTCATCCTCCACGTTGAGATATATCGTTATTTCATCTCCGCAGGTAGGATTATTTTTGTGTGCTGTATGGGTGGCATTCTCAATCTTTTTTTTATTTTTTGGATTGCGGTAGAGATCGAGAATATATTCTTTGTAAATTGTTTCAAGTCCAGTATCCATATTATTTCTTAAAAGCCGCAACCAAACCGGCAAGCGCATTATCCAATCGACCAATATCCTCTTCTGAAGTGTAGATACCAACTGATACACGGGCAGTTCCCTCGGGAAGTCCGAGCTGGTTCACAAGCGGCATGGTGCAATGATGTCCTGCACGGATCGCGATATCCCGCTCATTCAGGAATCCTGCGATATCGTGCGGATGGATTCCGTCTATACTAAACGATACCACGCCAATTCGTTTTTCTACATTTTCCGTACCGACTATGGTGCCATGTTTTTTGACCACGTTAAGCAATTGTCTAGTCAGTTTTCTTTCATGCTCAACAATGGTATCAATTCCAACATTCGTAACAAACGACAAAGCAGTACCGAACCCGATCACCCCCGCGATATTCGGGGTCCCCGCTTCAAACCTGCGCGGTATTTCCGCCCATGTGGTTTTCTCATATGTTACAGTATCGATCATATCCCCGCCGAATGCTGCCGGATCGAGTTTTTCCAAAGCTTCGGCCTTGCCATATACGATCCCTACTCCCGTAGGTCCATACAGCTTATGCCCCGAGCACACGAGAAAGTCGCAATCCATTTTTTTCACCTCAATTGGCAGATGGGCAGCTGACTGAGCCGAATCAACGATAACCAGAGCCCCGACAGAGTGTGCACGTTTGGTAATTTCCTCAATCGGCTGAACGGTCCCCAGCGTATTCGAAACGTGCGCGATACTTACTATTTTTACTTTTTCATCAAAATATTTTTCCAAATCAGAATCAAGTTCATACGTTTCTCTATCAACTGCAATAAATCTGAGTGTGGCGCCCGTCCGTTTCGCCAGTTCTTGCCACGGGATCAGGTTCGCATGATGCTCGAGATCAGTTAAGAGAATGACATCATCTTTCGTAAGTAAATGTTCGAGCCCATAGGCAAGCTTATTCATCCCGTCTGTCGTTCCCGAGGTAAAGAATATTTCATGTGTACGTGCGCCAAAAAATTCAGCTGACCGTGCTCGAACATTTTCATATGCTTCGCTTGCTTTCTCACTGTCGCGATAGATACCTCGGTGAATGTTTGCCCGGTATTCCTGATAATATTCGTCCATGGTCCGGATAACGGAATCCGGCGTAAGCGAAGTTGCCGCGCTATCGAGATAAGTGTAGTGCGGTCTGTTTTTGAATATGCTGAATTGTGATCGAATGTCTTGCATATTATGATCTCAAATTTTCGTGAATCCGTTCCTGCAGTTCTTTTTTCACCACTTCATCGGAAATCGCATCAATACATGCCGAAAGATGTCCGTCAACGAATAATCCGGTTGCCGTAGTCTCATCAATTCCCCTGCTCTCGGCATAGAATAATTTTTCCTTATCGATATGCGCGGTCGTAACTCCATGTGAACATTTCACGTCGCTATTCTCAATTTCAAGATTGGGTACCGCATTTACTTCGGCACTATTGGAAAGTATCAAACTATCCTGTTTCTGATATCCCACACATCCCACTGCCTGCTCATCGATATGAATCAATCCTTGATACATTGCACGAGATTTCTTATCCAAAACACCTTTGGTCAACATGTCAGACTTCGTATATGACGCGAGATGGTACATCGAGTGATACATATCAAGAACAGTATCAGAAGAAAGAGCAAACAAATCTTTCACCTCCGCACGACTCCCGGGCTCACAAAAATAAGTTCTCGTATGTGATTGAATCAACGTTCCTTCAATCACCGCTTCGTGCCACACAAGCGAGGCATCTTTTTTCATGTAGGCATTCCGAAGAATCGTCCGGAGTACCGGAGCTTTCAGCGCAGAAATAACGTTTACTTTTGCCCCTTCACCTACGATAAGATCAAGTTGGTACCCAAGGTACGCCTCTCCCCCTGCAGTTTCATTGAGAGTCACCTCGGCTCCTGATTCTATTTCAATCACAACTCGAATTCTGGATGGATTTGAAACTGAAACGTGAAGCTCATGTGTAGTCGGTCCTGCTTGCTTTTTTATTTTGAAATAAAATTTATCAGTCGGATTCTCAACTACCTTATTAAACAAAGGAAATACCGTGAGATGATTAGTCACGATCGAATTAAGTTTTTCATTCTTACTCAGAATTGAACTGACCGATTTCTGATCGCCACTCTCTGACCCTGAAAGTTTGACTTCCGCAGCACCCCCCTGAAATTTTAACGTATCATAAGAGAGAGGCTCAAAGTTCATGAGCATTCCTATACCGTACTGAATTGTATAGGGACTGCATTTCATAGTTGACTTTTGTATCAATTATCCCACACTTCCTTCCATCTCAAGCTCAATAAGCTTATTGAGCTCAAGCGCATATTCAAGCGGAAGTGATTTGATTACCGGTTCTATAAACCCTGAAACAACCAGATTCATTGCAGCTTCTTCTGATAGTCCTCGCGATTGGAGATAAAAAATTTCATCATCCCCTATTTTCCCAACCCTCGCTTCATGCGCAATATCGGTCGAGCTATTGTTTATCTTCATATATGGATACGTATTTGAAATCGCATCGTCCCCGATAAGGAGCGCATCGCACTCTACCGAAACCTTTGATCGTTCAGCGCCTTTGGCAACTTTTACTAGTCCTCGATACGATGTGATTCCTCCGTTTACTGAAATTGACTTAGCTTTAATAGTTGACTTGGTATCTGGTGCCACGTGAATCGCTTTGGCTCCAGTATCTTGATTCTGTCCTGGACCAGCGAAGGCTACCCCAAGACTATCTGATCTCGCTCCTCGTCCACGAAGAATTGAAGCCGGATAGAGCATAGTGGTTCCCGATCCCATGTTTCCATTTACCCATTCAATTACCGCTTCTTCATCCACCAAAGCGCGTTTGGTATTGAGGTTGTATGTATTTTTTGACCAGTTTTCAATCGACGAATATCTGCACCGCCCGCCTTTTTTTACAAAAATTTCGACCCCTCCCGCATGAAGCGAATTCGCGTTGTATCGCGGAGCTGAACATCCTTCGATATAGTGAAGTTCAGCACCCTCGTCAACGATAATGAGCGTGTGCTCGAATTGTCCGCCACGCTCTGCATTCATGCGAAAATATGCTTGCAGTGGCAGATCAACTTTGACGTTTTTTGGGACATAGATAAAGGTGCCGCCGCTCCAGACAGCCGCATGAAGCATGATGAATTTGTGGTCATTGATCGGAATGCACTGCGTCATGAAATATTCTTTCACCAGATCCGGATACTGCTGCACCGCAACATCCATATTTTCAAAAATAACTCCCTTGGCTTTCAGATCATCTTTGATCCGATGATACACGACATCGCTGTCATACTGTGCCCCCGCTCCACCCAGCGCAGTGCGCTCGGCCTCTGGAATTCCCAATTTTTCAAATGTTTTCTTGATATCTGCCGGTACTTCCTTCCAGTCCGATGATTCTTTCGCATCGGGACGGATAAAATATACAATTTCATCAAGATTGAGTTTCGACAGATCAGGTCCCCAGGTAGGAACTTCTGTTTTTTTGAAATATTCAAAAGCTTTGAGCCGTTTCTCAAGCATCCAATTCGGCTCATTCTTCTGTTCTGAAATCTCCCGAACCACCGCTTCAGTTAATCCCGGAGCAGTCTTAAAAACCGAACGGTCAATGTTCGCGGAGTCGTAGAGTGTACGATCGATCGCAAAGTTTGGTTGAAGTTTACTGGACATATATAATTTAACTGGGGTTTAAAAGGCTACAAAAGCTGCAAAGGCAAAACTAGGACCTTTAAAGCATTTGCGCCTTTTGTAGCCTTACAATTGCATACTCCTTACTTTTTCCACAATACCTGGTAGCACGCTCACTACCCGATCAATTTCTTTCTCAGTAGTATCTTTCCCAAGAGTAAATCTGACTGCACTATCTACCCGCCTCTTCTCATATCCACAGGCTTTCAAAACATGCGAACCGGACTGTGAATCTTCTGCACACGCGGAGCCGGTACTCACAGAAATCCCTGCAGCATCAAGATACAATACCAAAGCTTCTCCGGCCGCGCCGATAAACGAAACATTGAGATTATTCGGCAGGCGGTGCTCATCCAATTCAGGACCATTCAACATCACCTCAGAGACGGTATTCCTGATCCCATTCCACAATCGATCACGAAGCTTCATTATTCTTTCAACGTGACGATTTTCAGAAATCAGTTCAATCGCTTTCGTAATACCTGCAACCATCGCCATATCGATCGTACCGCTTCGCTTATTATCTTGCTGTCCTCCGCCTACGATCAGGGGTTCCATTGCAACCCCACGTCTCGTGTAGAGAATTCCAGATGATTTCGGACCATAGATTTTTCCACCATTGCATGAAAGCGCATCTACATGCAGTTTTTCAACCGATGATTCGAGATACAAGATACTCTGGCATGCATCCACATGAAATAGCGGATATATTGTTTTTTCTTTTTTTCGATATTTCAAAATTTCCCGCCCGATTGCTTCAATCGGCTGGATTGAACCGATTTCATTATTCGCGTGCATAACTGAAATAAGAATCGTATCCGGTCTAATCGCCGCAACCACATCTTCGGCCGATACTATTCCATACTCATCTACGGGAAGATAGGTGATTTCAAATCCATATTTTTCATGCTGACGTACTACTTCGAGCACCGCGCTATGCTCGATCGGCGTAGTGATAATGTGTCTACCTTTCAACACATGCGATCGCGTAATTCCCATGATCGCCGTGGTGATCGACTCACTTCCCCCACTGACAAAGGTGATCGTGTCTGGAGTGGTATGGAAAAAATCTGCAACTGTTTTTTTGTAATTTCGATATTCATCATTCAATATTCGTGATGATTCGTACAGAGAAGAAGGATTTGTATATTTATTTTCAAAATATGGTCTCATTGAAGCAAAAACCTCGGGATCAAGCTGAGTCGCCGCGGCATAGTCAAGGTAGATTGATTTCTTGGTTTTGAACATATTATTTTTGGGAAACCACAAAACGGGAGCCGAGTAATGCAGCGATTTCGGTTTCAACCGACCGCAGTGAATTTTTTGCCGTGCATATTGCCTCCAGTTTACATACTTCATCTTTACTGCATGCGATTACACCAAACGGCCCTTCAATCGCTTCAATCACATCTCGAAATGAAATCTGATGTGCCGGCCGTATAAGCCGGTATCCACCGTTGATTCCCCGAACAGATTCGATAAATCCTGCACCGCGCAAAGAGCGTGCGATTCGTTGTAGAAAGAGAAACGATATGGTACTCTGTTTTGAGAATGTGCGGAGACTCAAAAGCTCACCCTCTTTCAATTTTGAGAGGGCGAGGATAAGTTCTACCGCATAATCCGTCTGTTTACTTATCGAAAGCATACGATAATTGCAAAATTCATACTTCTATAGTATGATATATGAATTGATCTTAATTGTCAATCAGTATGGAAACCTATCAAGCGAGCCTTATCGAAAAGAAAACTATCGCGGATCAGATCATCGAAATGCGCCTAGATAAGCCAAAAAATTTTTATTTTGAGGCGGGTCAATTCATCCAGGTCATGGCTCCTGCCGGAGAGAAACATGTGTTCCGATCATATTCCCTATCTTCTGTCCCGACGGATGAATATATCGAACTTTGCGTCAAACTATATGACACCGGTATAGCCTCAAAACTCTTCCAAATTTCTAACCCCGGAGACACGCTTTCGTTCAAAGGCCCTGCCGGACGTTTTACTGTACAAGAAACTACGAAAGACCTGTATTTTATCGCAACCGGGGTAGGACTTGCCCCGATCATGGGAATGATTCGTGATGAGCTTAGTAATCAAAAAAATACCAGGAAACTTCATCTTATTTTCGGAGTCCGAAGCGAAAAAGACGTATTCTGGACCGATCGCCTGAAAGAACTGGAAGAACGTTACCACAATTTCACCTATTCAGTCACTTTGTCACAACCAAGCGAGGAATGGGTCGGACTTCATGGACGAGTAACTGAGCATATCCCTGAAGACACGAGCGGTCTTCAGGTGTATTTGTGCGGAAGCATGGATATGATCAAAGCCGTGCGTGAATTACTGACCATACGAGGAACAGATATAAAAGACATACACTTCGAGATATTTTAATCGATACAAAACTGTTATAAAAAAATCCTCCGCATGGAGGATTTTTATTTTTCATAAGTTACAGTTTCCTTAAAACGGCAGTGTGAGATTAAATCCACCTTGTACTCCTCCGCCTTGTGCAACTGAAACTTTTGGCGTCGGATCGAAATTTACCGGGAATGGCTGAATTTCACCGGTCAAGGTCGGATAATAGAGCATCTTATTCTTTCGACCAAAGTCATAGATTTCTTTCGTCACTTTCACATCTTGCTCGCAATACTGTTTGATCAAATCAATTTTCCCTTCCTTATACCACTCCATCGCCTGAAGTCCGTCAGCGCTTTTCTCGATTTGAAGCGTCGCTTTTGCAAGATCATTCAATTTGAAACGTTTCCCCGCAGAATCTTTCAC
>CAZNAO010000002.1:8593-61495 GCA_964571295.1 uncultured Gammaproteobacteria bacterium
GCGTCGCTTTTGCAAGATCATTCAATTTGAAACGTTTCCCCGCAGAATCTTTCACTACTCTCAAAAGATCAAGGTGTGGAAATTGGTTGATGTTTCCTGCGTAATATTTTTTTAAAACAGCAAGATCAAATGATTCACTATTAAACCCAATCAATCGCTCAGCTTTTTCGAATATGGGCCAAAGATTTCCCAATTCATGTTCATCAAACGAACGATACGAATCAGTCTCATATTCATAAACTGATACAACCGTTACTTTTAACGTATCGAATTGTCTGATGTCTCCAATAGTTTCAATATCGAATACTACTTCTCGGGACATAGGTACTTACTGTTTTTTAAATTTGACTGAAAAAATGGGTTCGTAATTATTCTTGTATTCATCTGAGAGTTCGAATGTTTCACCTTTCATCATTTTGGTCAAGGCGATATCATTGAGCATTTCATTATCTGATTCAAGATCAATTTTCAAATCATCAAGCTTTTGCATTTCACTTGCGAATCCTTCTTTGATCGCAGTTTCTACACGTTTTTTGTTTTCACGAAGAGATTTCATTTTGTCAGTGATTTCTTGATATTCACCATTACTCGCAAGCGCATCCCGAAACATCACTTTAATATCCTTCATTTCTTTTTTAGTTTTTTGAATACGGTCGAATATTCCTTGAATATCTTGTTCCATAGTTTTTTATTATATAAGTGGGATTATTGTATCACAATGAGTTCTAATATCCAATATCTTCAATACCCTCTATTTAACAGCTCGCGCCATCGAATATGAGCCATTGAATTACAGTCGGTCTTTGTATTTGGCGACAACCGCATTGAATGCTTCGCGATGGCTTTCGTCAATCGGATCTCCCGGTGGGAATTCTACGGTCAATGGATTCACCAAGACTCCATTCTGTCTGATCTGATAATGCAAATGTGGACCGGTTGAAAGACCTGTTGAACCCACGTAGCCGATCACTTGTCCCTGCACTACACGAGTACCAGCCTTGATTCCTTTTCCAAAGGCTGACAGATGCGCATATTCAGTAATAAATTTATCATTATGTTTGATCGTAACAAAATTTCCAAATCCTCCACTGTTCCACCCTGCAAAAGTGACCGTACCGTCCCCCACAGCCATAATCGGAGTTCCAATTGCGGCAGCATAATCAATCGCAAGATGTGTCGTGTTTCTTCCTAGTATTGGATGAAATCGCGCAGTCGTGTATCCTGAGGTTATCCGCTTGTATTCAAGCGGTGCACGGAGAAATGCTTTTACCATCGACTCCCCGTTTTCATTGAAATAAGATGGTTTTCCTGACTCTTGTTCATATAGAAATGCGTATAGTTCCTTACCATTGTTTACGAATTTTCCCGCATGTACCAATCCAGTCCCCGCGTCCTCTCCATTCCGTTTCCGTTTATCATAAATCACAGAAAACGAATCGCCGTATTGCACCTGAGTTGAAAAATCAATCGTCCATGCAAAGGTATCAGCAAACTGCATGATAACCGAATCCGGGACACCAAGCGCGAGTGCATCCAAATACATGGATGAAGAAACCACACCTGAAGCATTTACTTCTTCAACCTCATACTCGATCGGAATAATTTCAATCCGTGAATCTGAAAAAAAGAAACGAACAATCAAATCCTTGTTTTGTTCATAATCGAGGTATGCAAACGTTCCATCCATATTTTTTGCCAGAGTCAGAGGCTGACCGACACGTACTCGGGTGAAATCATACGTCGAGGATGCGGCATCAAGAATATGAAGCATTTCAGCATATGAGATACCAAGCGCGTCAGTCGCAATACCAAATGTATCGCCCTCGGCGATCACATGTGTTTTGGTGGTAAATTGAGGCGGTTGAACGACCGGAAGCACGGCCGCTGCATCAGCGACTTCGATGATCTTTTCTCCTTTGACGGATGTATCTTTGGTAAAGAAATAGTAGCTCAATCCTCCCACGACCACGATTAAAAAAATGAGTGTAAGTTTGAGTTTCATAGTGTGAAATAGCTCACACATCATAGCAAAAAACACACTCTCTGTCACTTATCCTTGAAAAAACGGCTAAGTTTAGGTAAGATTAAACATATGCCTATTACACTCGCATTTTTTGGAACCCATGAATTTGGAGCAACAATCCTCGAATCACTCACAAAAGATGATCGTTTTTCAGTTGATCTGGTCGTCACTCAACCTGATAAACCGGTGGGTAGAAAACAAGTCCTCACTCCTCCACCTGTAAAAATTCTGGCAGATAAACTAGGGATAAAGACTGTGCAGCCAGAAAGTCTCAAAAATTTTCATCTAGAACAAAACATATTTGATACTGCAGTTACCGCGCAATATGGGTTACTTATTCCTTCACACTTGTTCAACGAAACAAAACACGGATTTGTGAACGTACATACTTCACTCCTTCCTAAATATCGTGGGGCGTCCCCTATCCAATCAGCACTTATTAATGGTGAAACAGAAACGGGAGTAACCATCATGATCATGGACGCGGGAATGGATACCGGTGATATTCTTTCGCAAGAAAAAATTGCAATCAGCCCAGATGAAACCTACCCGGAACTCGATACACATCTTGCTGAAATAGGTTCAAAACTGTTACTAAAAACATTACCCGAGTATATTGATGGAAAACTTACTCCTCAAAAACAAGATGAAACCAAAGTCACCGTGTGCAAAAAACTTTCACGTGATGATGGAAAGATTGATTGGAACAAAACTACTGAAGAAATTTACAATCTTTATCGTGGCACCATGCCATGGCCTGGAATCTGGACAACACTCGATGGAGTACGGGTTAAATTATTAAAAATTAAGCCAGCATCTATTACTTTGGAACCTGGTGTAATTCAAACTTCAGACGATAAAATATTTGTAGGAACCGGAGATGGATCGATCGAGGTAATAAAAATACAATTTGAAGGAAAAACAGCGCTCGAGGTAAACGCTTGTCTTGCCGGATATTGGCTTACACTCGACAGACAGACATTTTCATAAACCAATCGACTCGCCGCCGGTTGGTTTATATTCCCTACTACTTTACATGATACCATGTTTACGTGTCACAACTGACTGGGCTTGTTCGTATTTTCTGACACGCCCGGCAAAAAACGGTAGCCACCTAAAAGGTGCTTGATAGGCAAACGACGGAAGCCATAAACTCATGGACCCTCTTGCCTCAATCTGAAAGAGTACCTCATCAATCCACACTCCCTGCTTTCCCTGTTCCCCCATCGTGAGCCATAAATCCCAATCCTGAAACCGCTTCAATGTCTCGTCCCACGAAATCGCCTCACACCTCCGGATAAGCGACGTTGACATGATATAGTTTCTTTTTTTTAATTCTTCAAACGAAAATGTTTTACCACGCATGACTTTTTTTCCAAACAAAAAATTGGAATACGCAAATGATGCTCGTGGGTTCTCCTGCAGTGCAATATGCATCTTCTGAAGCATGTCCGTATTCCCGACCGCATCCGCGTCCCAAAAAATTACATACGTGCCCGTCGCTTTCTCAAATCCTCGATTTCTTGCCGCCGGCGCTCCTTTGTTCTCTTGCCTCACATATATAAATTGCGTGTCAGAAGATTCATTTTTTTTTACTACAGTATCAAATACTGAACGAATGTTCTCAGTACTCCCATCATCAACTACGATAATTTCAAGTGGATGATATGATTGCTGAGCCACTGACTCAAGCGCGCGAAAAAAAACTTCAGCTCGATTGTACACCGGGATTACCACGCTTATTTGCTCCATAATGTTTTGATTTCTTTTTTGCTTTCCTCCTCATCACTCACTCTGAGCGCAAGCGCCGAGCGCACCACTTCACGATCATCCCATGGAATCATTCTTCCTCCTGCAATGCACATTCCCTGTTCACTTCCTTTTCCGGTGACCAGAACTATATCTCCCGATTCTGCCATGGCAACCGCACGTTCTACAGCTTCTCTGCGATCTTCAATTATAAATAAATTCTTGCCCGGCACTTTCCCTTTTTTCTCAACTGCGCCGGACACATCCCGCATGATTTCAAGCGGATCATCGTCATAAGGATCTTCATCGGTTACCACTACGATATCTGCATGACGCCCTACGTATTCTCCCACCGAAAACCGTCGGGATTTGTCGCGTCCGCCACCCGTAGAACCAAATACGTGGATAATGCGTTTAGGTGATAATTCGGATACGATACTATACAGCGCCTCGATCGCTTTCGGTTCAAACGCATAATCAACAATGACCTGAAAACCGTGTGGTTCTGCTTCATGAATGAATTCGGTTCGACCCGGCGCATTCTCGAGACGGAGCGCAATATCCCTAATTTTTTCCGATGACACCCCTAGTATGGAAAGTATGCAAAGTGCAATCGCGCAGTTCTCGGCATTATGCACACCGTATATATGAGGCGCGACCCGCATCGTATTGAATGAAAATGAAATTCCTGTGGATTCTGACCTGACTTCGGAAATCGTAAAATACTGTTCAATATCTTCAACCATCCTTTCCCCTCTACCAAACGCATATCGACGATCGAATTTTCCGGCATTCAAAAAATCAGGAGCATGAATGGAATCGCCATTGACGAGGGCGATTTTCGGAACGGGTTCTTCCGAATTACCAAGTTTTTTTCTCCGACTCTTTCCCACGTGCTTAAAAATTGAAAGTTTTGCTTGTTTGTAATTTTCAAAACTACCATGAGATTCGATATGTTCAGGATAGAGATTGGTCAGGATCATGAAATCGTAATTGATAAACGTGTGCCGGTACTGTACCGCCCCCTCGGAGGTCGTCTCGACAATTGCAATATCGCAATTTTTATCGACCATCTCGCGCAGATATTTCTGAGTTTTCATTTTTCCGAGCATGGTCATTTTCTGATCGTTCAATTTATTTTCTCCTGCAATATAAAAATCAATCGTTGAAAGAGAGCCTACGCGGTATCCTGCAGCCTCAAGCGCCGTACGAAGCAGGAAAATCGTCGTTGATTTCCCGCTGGTCCCCGTGACCCCGATCACCAATAATTCATTTGATGGATTCCGGTAATATAGCGCACCCACAAGCGCAAAAAACCAGTGCCTCAGATTGAGCACGCGCTTCGGGATATATTTTTTGATAAGCGATTTCAACTTTTGAACCATACCATGATTCCGGAGTTATTTCCTCAGTGACAATTCATACACGACATGCTCGATCTTCGAGACCGCAGTTTTCGCCTGGTCAAATTTATTGCGAAGATAGCTCGTAAGATTGCATTCGATCAATTCCCCGATGATCTCTTCTGCAGCTTCGGCACACTTGGTGACCGTAGCATGGTCGCGCGCGGTCGCAGCTTTGACCGCATACCGATACAATTCTCCGGGTACATCAGTCAACCCGGCGACATACGACTCTGGCGAGATTTTCAACCCTTTCACTTCTCCGATTTTTCCTGTCGTCACAAACTGATACATAAGCTCAGCCTCTACAAATTCTTCAATCGCGGCTTTATAAGCACCTTCATCAAGAGCCCGAGTATCTTTACTGTATGTTTTTGCGATAGTCCCAAGGATCGTTTTCGCTTCTGCCAGTTTTGTTCCCGCTTCTTTCACCTGATCACGATGTAGTGCAAAGATCGCGCGCTTGGCATGAAATAAGGCATCATTTGAATCCTTGATCACTTTCTGACGGACGTCAGCATATGACAATAAGTCTTTTCTGATTTTTGAGAGAAGCGAAGTATTGAGCATAGGAAATATTAAGTTATTGATTGTAACAATTTAATAGCAGGAAATTCGACTGGGTGGCAATTTTTCTCATCCAATCCTGCAAGCGGTACCCACTCGACACGCGCTATCTCATTGGGGTTTTCACTACTGTTGATCGCATACGTATCTTGTATGGTAGAAATAAGTTTTGCAGGATAAAACAATAATACTCCTCGGCAGAACATTTTTTTGGTTCGATGATAAAAATTATTTTCTGCGACATAAAATGGGGTAGTTTGAAGCGGTTCAATCCGATATCCGGTCTCCTCATAACATTCTCTAATCATTCCCTCTATCGTTGTCTCATGAGGCTCCACCCCTCCCCCCGGTAGCTCATATAATGTATTCCACGTTGGAACATTCACTAAAAGTTTATCCTCATCTGACAATACCAAGGAATACGCCGAAATTCGCCAATGTATTTGTTCTCCTTCAGGAAGTACGTACTCATTTAAATTCGCATCACGAAATATTTTCATATACGTTTAAGTATAGCCGAAACAGGTCAAAAAGCAAGCAAACAAAAACCGCCGCGTTTGGCCCGGCAGTTTTGCGGTGAATTGTTTTCTCCTGACTTACGCCAAGGAGTACACCTGGGATTCCTAATGTAGTTCGATCTTCTAGTCCAATCCGATCTCAGTCGCTGCTCGCTTGTATCCATTGATTCCGAGCTGTCCTGATGAATTCAATTGGAACAACTTATCATGCATTGCCCAACCAAATTCAGAACCTTGTTTCTTTGCACACTCAAATGCTTCTGCTGCTTTCTGCGCATTCGGATGGAATGAAAGTGGGAAATGTCGATAAGTAAATTTCACTTTATCGCCGTATTCAGCAAGCATCTGTTTTACTACCGGTTCGAAGCGGAGACAATATGGGCATTCAAAATCTGAAAATTCAACTACAGTAACTTTTGCTTTCTCATTACCTAGCCATATAGCATCTGGCAATTCAGGAACCGTGACTTTGGTAACTACGCCCGTATTCGGATCTTTGAGAAATTCGAGATTTTCAAGAGGTTGTCCATTAATTGCAGCTTCGATGACTTGCTTGAATGATTCATATGGATATGCGCCACTGACGAGGACACCATTCACAAAAGTTGCGGGTGTTCCATTGACTCCGATTGATGCTCCGAGTTGCTGATCAGCCGCAACGACACTTGCCGTCTCACCTCCATCGAGACATTGGCTGAATTCTTCCGGTCCCTGCACATTACCCGTTGCATCAGTTACAACTGTGGTGGTTCCTGATTTCTTGACTGTCTTCCCCGATCCTCCACCAAGCATAATCCCAAGAAGAATAAAAAAGCCAATCGTGCACAACACCATAATTCCACCTACGAGACCAGTAACAAACATTTGCTTCGGAGACAGTGCATCGAAGACGCTCTTTTTCTCTTCCATACGAAAAAAATTAGATATAAGGCTAAACTTGTGCTGCAAGTATAGCATGGGTCGTGTATAGATACAATTGTGGATAAAGATTTATTTCACAATACTTCATTGACAGGTGGCATACTGATGGTTATAGTTACTATTGATCCACTCTTAAATATAAGTTGTTATTATGAAACACGAACTCTATCACCTTCCCTATGATTTCAATGCTCTTGAGCCGCATATTGATGCCACAACGATGGAAATACACTATACCAAACACCACCAAACATACCTTGATAATTTTGTGAAAGTGGTCGAAAAATATCCAGAACTCCAGGAGAAAACAGCTGAAAACATATTGCGATCATTATCTTCTCTTTCAATTGATGCAGCTGACCAGAAAACACTTCAGAATCATGGTGGAGGATTCGTCAATCATAATTTATACTGGTCGATCATGGGTCCCGCGAAACAAATCGACGAGTTACTGAAAACAGAGGTTGAACATGCATTCGGTTCAGTTGAGTCATTTAAAAAAACATTCAGTGAACTCGCTACCAAGCATTTTGGTAGCGGATGGGCATGGCTCGTACGAGACGAACAAGGCTCTCTTGCAACCTATACACTACCCAATCAAGATTCTCCGTATCTCAAAAATCATACCCCACTCATCGGACTCGATGTCTGGGAGCATGCATACTATCTTAAATATCAAAACAAACGTGCAGACTATATTACTGCATGGTGGGAAGTGGTCACCCTCCTATAGTTTTGATTCTATTCTGTATTTTGACCGTTTGACAAAAACCAATTTTTCGGTTACTTTTGGGGTAGAATCATTCGCCCCCATACTTTAGGTGTCCAACCTGGAGTCTGTGGGTGAAAGTGCGTATTCCCCCAGGGACAGCTCTGGGGGGTTCCCTCCAGAGAAACTCTAGCTGGAGTATAGGCTATGCCGGTGTCTTGTAACGCACATACAGCAACCGCTGCTCCTGCAAAGTTGAGCGCGAACTCTGTATAACACCGGCAATCATGCAACCGTAGGCGAGCGGAAACATGATCGAGTTTTGACACTTCCTAGTACGTGTGACGGCTACTGGGAAGTGTCTCTGTCCTGTGGACTTTTAAGAAAAAAAGGGTGAAGGACAACAAAAAACCCTGTACCGTTCTGGTGCAGGGTTTTTTGTTTCATTCTCAGTCTTTAGTAATCACTCAACTTTTCAATCACCTCAAAACTCTTGATCTTCTCAATCGCTTTTGCTTCAATCTGACGGATACGTTCGCGGGTGACGCCGAATTCCTTACCCACTTCTTCAAGTGTATGTGTAACTCCGTCTTCGAGACCGAAACGCATTTCAAGAATTTTCTTTTCACGCGGAGAGAGATCCTGGATCGCTTCGCGAATATAGTCTTTTAGCAATTCAGATCCTGCAGCCGCAGACGGACTAATATTCTTCACATCTTCGATAAAGTCTGAAAGCGAGGTGTCATCATCGTCATCATCTCCGACCGATGTTTCAAGGGAAACCGTGTCCTGCGAAATCTTGATGATATGTTTGACTTTCTCGACGTCTTCACCCATTTCTGCTGCAATTTCCTCAGGTGTTCCGTCGCGACCCAAATCCTGTAACAATCGTCGTGACACCTGCTGCAATCGATTGATCGTTTCCACCATATGCACCGGGATACGGATAGTGCGTGAATGGTCAGCAAGCGCACGCGTGATCGCTTGTCGAATCCACCATGTCGCGTAGGTCGAAAATTTGAATCCTTTTCGATAATCAAATTTCTTAACGGCACGGAAGAGACCAATATTCCCTTCCTGTATAAGATCAAGTAAGGATAATTGTTTTCCTACAAACTTCTTTGCAATTGAAACGACGAGACGCAGATTTGCCTCGATCATGCGACGTTCGGCCTCCTTGTCTCCACGTTCCTTGCGTTTTGCAAGCGACATTTCATCTTCAGCATTGAGCAAGGGAACTTTTCCTATTTCTCGTAAATACATCTGGATCGAATCCTGTGAGATACTTCCAAGATCAAAATATGATCCTGTGTCCCGATCCGGTTGATCCCCCTGAAAACTCCGGAGCATTTCCTTCTTTTTCTCGACCGATTGTTTCCCGCCGAGCAATCCTTCCTGTCCTTCAACCAATGAAATACTGCTCTTGTCAAGCAAATTCAAAAAATATTCGTACAGATCGAGATAATGCTCGACTCTTGGAAATTTCAATAGGACTTCTTTTTCAGTGAGAAATCCTCGATTACGCCCTTTGTTTACAAAATCCTGAACATCTGACGATGTAGGCGGCAATACTAAGTCCTGTGTCTCAGGCCGCCGTTTGAATTGCGGCCTATTCCCTGTATTGATTTTTTTTTCGTTCTTTTTTCCTCGAAAGAAGCGAGGAGTTTTTTTCTTGTGAGCCCTTGATGATTTAGAGCTCTTGGCACTTCGTGCCCGTGATGGTGCCGCCTTTTTTGAGGCGGTGGTAAATTTTTTCTTTGCCTTACTCAGCAAAGATTTGGTTGTCGATGGTTTTTTGGCCATGCGAACTAAATTAAATTACGATACAAAATACATGGAACTCGACACACGGAGTATCTTTTTCCATGTATTTTGTATGTTACATAAACTTACTCAACTCCTTTATTAACCGATCTACTTCTGCTTGCTCACCTCGTGCTTCTGCTTCCGACAATCTAGCTTGGATAGTGACCCGATTCTCTTTATTCCATTCTGTTTTTATTCGAAGAGCAAGTGTTTCGACTTCTTTTCCCCGTGTATCGGGCGTAAATTCAGAAAAATCTTTTTCACCGAGCAACATGAGAACCTCCACAGGATTCTCGTGATTTTCCTCTGAATATCGATCACGAATGGAGCCAACTTCAATAGGAATAGACTGAGTATAACCTAACTTTATTATTTCGTAAAGATCGGTATGAATCGGTGTGGAAAATGGCCCGATTGTGAAAAATTGAGTAGGAAGTGAGGTCACGGTTTCTGGAAACGCCAGTATCAACCCAAAAAGTCGATCAAGTAAAATTTCGAGTCGTCCTTTTTGAATTGATTTTACGCTCGGCTCCGGTTTTTTTTCCACACCAAATGTCTTTTTTTGCCCACTTTTCAAAATGCGCAACATATCTTCACGAAGCACTGATACATCCACCTGTAACCGGTGCGACAGCTGCGTTAACCAATGATCACGTTCGACTGCATACGGAATACGTGAAATCTCCTGCAAGAGTTCATTTGCTATTTGTTGCTTCGCTTTAGGATCAGCGATATTTGCGTGCGCAAAGCTCCGATCAAAATACCAATTCATAATTTCTTTTGCATTCACAACCGCAGCAAACCATGTTTCTTTGTTCTTCTTGATACATTCATCAGGATCTTTCCCTTGTCCTTCCGGAATTTCGATCACTTTCACATTCATACCTGCTTCGATCAACAGATCAATACCGCGTTTCGCTGCAGCAACCCCTGCCACATCTCCGTCAAACGACAACGCAATATTATTGGAATAACGCTTAAGGAGTGCGATCTGATGTTCGGTCAATGCGGTGCCACTGGTCGCGACGACATTGGTCATACCTGCCTGGTGGCACGCGATCACATCCATTTGCCCTTCGACCATGACGATCAGATCTTTCGCTTTGATTTCACGCTTTGCTTTATTTAGACCAAACAATACCCGTGATTTGTCATACAACATCGTTTGCGGCGTATTTACATATTTACCTCCCGAATGTTCGGTCTCGACCAAAACCCGCCCGGTAAACCCGACCACCGTATCATGCGCATCCCATATCGGAAACATGATACGCCCCCGAAACCGATCATAAAACCCGCGCATACTCCTCGCATCCACCCCTTCTTTTTTGATTGCCAGCCCGCTCGCAAGGATATCATCAATCGCATGGCCTTTTTTCAACAAATATTTCACCAGCAAATCCCATTGATCCGGTACGAATCCGATCTGCCACGCTTGAATCGTATCCCGACTCAATCCACGATTGATCAGATAGTCCTCTGCCGACTTTGACTGCGGTAATTTGGTCAGAATATAGTGGAAAAATTTTGCCGCCTCATGATTGATCGCTTTGATCCTGTTTTTCTGACTGGTCTCAACCGAACTTCCTGTTCGGGACAATTGCACTCCCGCTTTATCGGCGAGAAATTTGAGTGCATCGCGGAATTCCATTCCTTCAAGTTCCTGGATAAACGAAAAAATATCGCCGCCCTTGCCACACCCGAAGCAGTGCCAGCTCTGACGTTCGCGATTCACCATAAACGACGGGCTTTTCTCGTGATGTATCGGGCACAAGCCCTTATGATTGATCCCTGCCGGCTTCAATTGAATATATTCGGAAATCAAATCAACCACGTCTATTTTTTCTTTTATCTTGGAAATATCGTCGTTCATACTACTCTCGAGAGTACTCTATTGTGTACAACTTGGCAAGATTTTATCCATGACTATTGACTTATACTGTCACCAGCATATACTTATTGCTTGTGCCTAGTGTTTATGGATGACCTACTCCCCCAACCTGGATGCAATCCAGGTAAAGGAAAACCCGTCATGCGTGGTGTCATCGTGAATGGTGTTTCAAAATTGTTCTCTGTCCTGAGTTCTGGTCTGAAGCGTCTCCGTGCCAAGCGGAATCCTCACCAGAACCCTAGGACCTCTCCCGCCTCCACACAGAAGAAGGTCCGCGAGCGGCACACCCACTCCGCTGCTGCCCGTGACGAGATGGATCTCATTGATTTCCGCTGACATAGCTCCCCAGTGAGCCTCTTCGTCACGGCCACTACGGCTGTAGTGCCTCGTTCCGACGAGGATCCTTTGTCGCCACATTCGTGATCCAGGGGGAGGAGCCATCACACGCAAACACCGCTCGCATCCCCATTGCCGAACCCGATATCTATCGGATTTAGCAAAAGGAGAACCTACGAGCGGTGTTTTTGTTTTTAACCTTAACGGATTAAAGTTCAATAAACGGTCGGATTACGGTTCCTCTGAACTTTTTTCCCTCTATAGCCTTCTTCACCTCATTCAGGTCACTACCTCGAACAATCGAGACGGTCATGCCATACTTTTCCGCGTCCCTGCTCGCGACCGGATCAAACGGAGAATTTTTCCCCGGTTCCCACGCATTCCCTACAATTTCTTTCCGGTAGGTTTTCCAGTCGATCACTTCGACCTTTTCCGCATCAGGAAATTTGTTCGGGTCCTTGGTATACACATATTCGATGTTCGACACATTCACGAGTTCTTTTGCCCCATATGCCCGCGCGAGCAATACCGCATCTGCGTCCGTACTGCATCCAGGCTTCCAGCCGCAGGCGACGATAATCGATTTTTTGGTTTTGACCGGTTTGGTCGGATCACTGATTACTTCTTTATGCGCGTATTCACCAAAAAATAACCGTACAAAATTGGCATTAAGCCGCGTAGTCTCAATGCCGATCAGATCAAGCGTTTTTGCATCTGCTTTGATTACGCTTTTCAACCCTGTTTGATACGTCCGAGCAGTTGCTCCACCGCCAATAACCAAAATAAAAGAGGTGCCTTTTTTTACCTCTGATAGAATTAACTGTTTGAATTTTTTGAGAAATTCGATGTTGAATCCGGTCGACGGGATAATAATTGATCCACCGATTGAGAGAATTTTGGTTTGTCGTTTCGCCATACACGATAATGATTAAATTGACTAGCTCGCACTTTAAAACCGCTCGACGTGCGGTAGGCAGTCTTACCTTTTCCTGCACGATTCGAGCTATATTTTTTCATACATTTCCCTATTCTTTGGTAACCACACTTGAGATAATCCAGCTGGTAATACTAAAGAGTAATGCTCCCCAAAATGCTCCCCAGAACCCGCTTACTTCAAACCCTTTCACGATTGACGATGCAAACCAGAACATGAGCGCATTGATCACCAATGTGAAGAGTCCAAGTGTAATGATATTCACCGGTAGTGTCAAAATAAGGATCAACGGACGTATGAGCGCATTCACGATTCCAAGCACGATCACCGTAATGATTGCTGAATACCATCCACCCAATTTGATCCCCTGGATGACATTGGAGATGAGAAGCAATGCTCCTGCATTGAGTAACAACCGAAGGACGAAAAGCATATGGGATGTTTAAAATAATACTGTAAGTATAGCACAAAAGACCGATCACGCAATAGAGAAATCCTGTTATTTACAGAAAAAATATACTCAGGTACACTAGAAACGTTCAAAATAATGATGCAAAACATATGCCAGAACTGAAACTATATAATACGCTCACCCGAGAAATTGAAATATTCAAACCGATTGAAAACAAGAAGGTCGGACTCTATACCTGTGGACCGACGGTATACAATTATCCTCACGTCGGAAACTATCGGGCATATGTCACCGCAGATATTCTTAAACGCGTCCTCATGACTCATGGATACCAAGTGAACCATGTCATGAACCTTACCGACGTTGACGATAAAACTATTCGTGATTCGCAAAAAGAACATAAAAGTTTAAAAGAATTCACCGAGTACTATACTGAAAAATTTTACGAGGATTTATCAAAACTTAATATACAGCCCGCGACCATATACACTAAAGCAACGGACCACATCGGAGAAATGGTTGCAATTATTGAAAAACTTATTGAAAAAGGCTTCGCATACACGGACGACCACGGAAGTGTATATTTTAATGTTCAATCCTGGAAAGACTACGGGCACCTTTCCGGTCTTGACCTACAGGCATTGAAACATAATGCGGCAGGCCGAATAACAAAAGATAATTACGACAAAGAGAATGCACATGATTTCGCGCTATGGAAGGCATGGGATGAAGCTGACGGCGAGGTATTTTGGGAAACTTCTCTCGGCAAAGGCCGCCCCGGTTGGCATATTGAATGCTCGGCAATGTCCATGAAACATCTAGGCAACCATTTTGATATCCATACCGGTGGCATCGATCTTATTTTTCCACATCACGAGAATGAAATCGCACAGTCAGAATGCTCGACTGGCGAACACTTCGTGAACTATTGGGTTCATAATGAATGGCTCTTGGTTGACGGTAAAAAAATGTCGAAATCAGATAAAAATTTCATCACCATACCTGAGCTTATCGAAAAAGAGTATTCCCCACTTGCTTACCGCTATTTCTTATTGCAGGCACATTACCGAAAACAGCTCAATTTCACCTGGGAAGCACTTGAAGCTGCAGAAAATGGTATTAGAAATCTATACCGAACGATTCAATCACTCGGTTCTGAAGTTGGCAGTACCGATGAAGTATGGTACACGAAATTCCAAGATGCGCTTGCCGATGATTTGAATACACCACAAGCGCTTGCACTATTCCACGATATGCTCAAATCAGACATACCACCAGCATCAAAACTTGCAACCGCATATGCATGTGACGAAATTCTAGGCTTGGGATTACAGCAAATCAAAAATCACTCCGTAGAAATTCCTGCCGCAGTGACCAGACTTCTCGAAGAACGTGCGAATGCTCGCGCGGAAAAAAACTGGTCCGAGAGTGATCGACTCCGTGATGAGATCAATCGGCTCGGATTTGATATTGACGACACCGCAGACGGGCAGCGCCTCACCACCCGTGCATAACTTCTTCACATTTTGTAGCGGGCTGGTTTATTTTTTGCTATACTATACGCGCACGGATTTCCGTGTGCGTTTTCATGCTATGGCAACACCGGACACTTTGAAACAAAATATACCCTCATCTGAAATACCCGTAACAGAAGGTGCTTCTTTTCGAGTAGAACAGCAACCAAAACCACAACCTGAAAGCATAGTCCACTCCCCTGAAACGGAAAAGTCATCCGAAACTGAATCGCAACCAAAACCACAACCTGAAAATGTAGAATCAGCAATTCAGTCATTGACCCAAAAATTACGCGGCAACAAAAAAAAGAAAACCGAGATCCCGACCATCAAAGACGAAATTACCCGACGCGTCGAGCGCGTGATGGAAGAAGGATTGGGAGATGCCTACCGCGAATTGACCGTAGTACAGCAACAGGAATTCAAAATCAAAGGAGAAGAAACGGCGTGGAAAATACGACAACTACTCAAACGCGGACATATCAAGATAAAGGAAATTTTCAAATTGCTCGTGGAATGGCTACGCCTCCTACCGGGGATCAATAAATTTTTTATCGAACAAGAAGCAAAGATAAAAGCGGACAAAATTCTGGCACTGAGCAAACATCAACGCTTCGAATAATTCCTATGTTACCACTGCTGCAATTCACTACCGGATTTCCTGAAGAAACCTCACTCGTCGTACCTACCGGGATCACTATCCCGTTTTTTACAGTGATTGTTGCGGCAGTAACTCTCATATCAATGATAGCTATTATTCTGATTATCCGAAGTGTTCTCCATTCGGTTCATCAGGTACGGAAAGCATTTGATCGTACCGTACTCCATATTCTCGTACCCAAAGAACGCAAATCCGAAGGTTCGGGAAATGCATCTCAGGAAGACCGTCTTGAACAAGTGAAAGAAGAAATTGGAATCACTGAAACATTCTTCTCCACCGTTGCCGGACTGAAGCCTGAGCACGGACTCGGAAAATGGTTTACCGGTCGAAATGACCACATCTCATTTGAATTAGTGGTTGACAATGGACTCATCAACTTCTATATCGCGGTCCCACACAAATTCAAGCCGTTTGTTGAACAACAGATCAATGCGCAATACCCCTACGCACATATCGAAGAAATCACCGACTATAATATTTTTACTGAAAAAAGTTCCATTGTGGGGGCGTATCTTAAAGCAAAAGACGCTGCACCACTCCCTTTTAAAACCTATAAAAAAATGGATTCCGATCCCCTGTCCGGCATACTCAATGCACTCGCCCGGATCCACGAGGCAGACAGTTCTGCTGCAATCCAATTCGTACTTCGTCCTGCGTATAAAAAATGGCGTCGCGAAGGGGTACGCATCGTTCGCGAAGTCCGAAAAGGAAAACGGTTTGAAGAGGTGGTTGGTGGAAAACATTCAATCGGAGGTTTTTTAAACTCATTCAGTGCTGAAGCGAAACGGCAGGTTCTTGATCTCAATACCACAGAAACAACAAAGGAAGCATACCAACTCTCAGCTCTCGAAGAAGAAATGCTCAAAGGAATCGAAGAAAAACTGATCAAAGGAGGGCTCGATGTCACGATTCGTGTCGTATCAGCATCTGACAATCCAGAGCTTGCCCGCATGAATCTCGACAATATCGTCAATTCGTTCGGCCCGTACAATCTCTACCGGTACGGCAATTCACTGGAAGCGATCGTTCCCAAAAATCCGCAAAGCATTATCCGATCGTTCATCTACCGCTCATTTCATGAAAAGCGCCACAGTATCCTCAATACCGAAGAAATGGCAGGATTCTGGCATCTGCCGCTTCACTCGACTGAAGCTCCGAATATCAAGTGGCTCCTTGCGCGTAAAGCTCCACCACCACCCAACCTCCCTACAAGCGGTATCGATCTCGGACGAGTCATCTATCGCGGGCAGGAATATCCCGTGAAGATGAAAGACGAGGACCGTCGCCGTCATCTCTATGTCATTGGAAAATCCGGAAGCGGGAAATCAGTGTTCATCGAAAACCTTGCGGTGCAGGATGTGATCAATGGCAAGGGTCTTGCGGTTATTGACCCTCATGGAGATTTTGCTGAATACGTACTCGAACACATCCCGAAAGAACGCGCTGACGACGTCATCATCTTCAATCCATCTGATTTCGAGCGACCGATCGGACTCAACATGCTTGAAGCAAAAAGTGAGGATGAAAAAGACTTTGCGGTGCAAGAAATGATCGCGATCTTCTACAAACTCTTCCCTCCTGAGATGATCGGACCCATGTTCGAACACAACATGCGAAATGTGATGTTGACCCTCATGGCCGACCTCGATAATCCAGGCACCATAATAGATATTCCCCGCATGTTCACTGATGATGCGTATGTCAAAAAATATCTGGTGAAATTAAAAGATCCGGTTGTACGTGCATTCTGGGAAAAAGAAATGGCAAAGACGAGTGATTTCCATAAATCGGAGATGCTTGGATACCTTATCTCGAAAGTCGGACGATTCGTAGAGAATGAAATGATGCGGAATATCATGGGACAGCAAAAATCAGGATTTGATTTTCGTGATATCATGGATAACCAGAAGATCCTGATCGTCAACCTTGCTAAAGGAAAAACCGGTGAAGTGAATGCGAAACTTATCGGCCTCATCATCGTCGCGAAGCTCCAAATGGCGGCACTCGGCCGCGCTGACCTTCCGGAAGATCAGCGCAAGGACTTCTATCTCTATATCGACGAGTTCCAAAATTTCATCACTGATTCGATCGCCACCATCCTTTCCGAAGCCCGCAAGTACCGGCTCGACCTCATCATTGCGCATCAGTATCTCGGACAACTGACTGATGAAAAAGGCAAATCGGATATCAAGGATGCGGTTCTTGGAAACGCAGGTACTATGGCAGCCTTCCGTATCGGTCCTGAAGACTCGGAATTGCTTGCCAAGGAATTTGCACCTGTATTTGGCCCCTATGACCTTATGAATGTCGAGAAATTCACCGCCAATATCAAACTGCTTATCGACAATGAACCCACCAAGCCCTTTAATATGGCAACCTACCCCCCAACTCGGGGAAACAGAGAATTGGGTAATGCTATCCGCGAACTCTCACGCCTCAAACACGGCCGTGATCGACGGATTGTGGAAGCTGAGATACTTGAACGTACCAAACTCGGAGAAAGTACCGAGGGAAGTAAAACAGACATGATCGAGGCGAGTCTGTAAAAAAATAAAACCAAACAGCACATTAACTCAGTAACCAACACCAATATGGACCACATTTCGAATCTACTTAACTTTTCAACTGCAAATCACGACGGGGACAATACTCCTCCTGATGACATGAATATCAGCCGCGGGATTCCCACATTTGATGATTTGCCGCTCGCATCAACCCAGAAATCTCCTGAGAAAGAGAACAGTAACACAGGACAACCACAACAAGTGCAAACGGAAGATCAAGTATCTGCCAAATCCTCTGAGCTCAACATCCCTGACCTCAAGAAACGTCTCTACACACTAAAAGATGAGATTTCTTCAATTATCCGACTACTTGAAACTGGGACAACAGCACCGGAATTATCTAGTAACACCAGCCGACCAAAACCTACCCAGACAGAAGGCTCTCAGATAATGACACCCTCAGGAGAGCAAATCATCGAAGGAGTGTTTACTGGAGAAAAAATGCGAGGACCAGACGGACACGAGTATGTGGTTCCGCCGAATTATGCAAGTAAATCGAAACTGGTCGAAGGCGACCGTATGAAATTGACGATTACGAATTACGGAAAGTTTATCTACAAACAGATCGGGCCAATCGAGCGTAAGCGCATTATCGGCGTACTTCAGTTTGACGAAGCGACCCAGATGTGGAGCGTCGTACACGAAGGAAACACTTATAAAATCCTTACTGCATCAGCCACCTTCTATCACGGGAAACCCGGTGACCACGTCGTCATTCTCGTACCGAAAGATATGGCGTGTAGTTGGGGTGCAGTTGAGAATATTATTGCATCGTAAATATAAAAGCCACAAAGGGTACAAAAGCACATCACCTTTGTTACTTTTGTACCCTGTATTTCCATTTATAATTCTGTATAAATCAAAAGCCCCCGAATTACCGGGGACTTTTAATATAAACAAAATTTGATTTAGGCAGCGCTCAAATGGTTGTTTACGAGCTTAGCCATTTCAAACATGGTTACTTCACTCTTACCACCAAAGATTGCTTTGAGCTTGTCATCAGCCAAAATGTTTCGTTTGTTTTTCGGATTCTGAAGATCATGCTTCTTGATGTATTCCCACATTTTCTTTACTACCTGTGATCGAGGCATTGGGCCTGCTCCTACTACTGCTGCGAGCTCCGAAGAGACCTTGTAGGGTCGGAGGAGTGCTGGATTTGCTTTGCGTGGCATAGAGATATGATTAAATTATTAAATGGTTTATCGCGAGCTCTATTGACAGAGTGGTCTCACGATTACTATGCACTGCTAGTATAGCACTGAGGGTATTCCCTCGCAAGAGGGTACCCCTCCTCTCGATTTGTATGCTCAAAAAAACTACGATATACTATTGTTCTATTTTGATCACTTTGCACACTTATTGAAACCCTATGGCACTTTACCACAAACACCGTCCACAGACCTTTGATACCGTGATCCACCAAGAACATATCATGATTACATTGAAGAATGAATTGACTGGCGGAAAAATCGCACATGCATATCTCTTCTCAGGTCCGCATGGCGTTGGAAAGACCACGACAGCGCGTATTTTAGCTAAATCTTTGAACTGCACCAACCGAAAACCAAGTGACCCGAATCCCTGCGACACGTGCGATTCATGCCGAGATATTTCTCAATCTCGTTCAATTGACGTCATCGAAATCGATGCGGCAAGTCAGACCGGAGTTGATAACGTGCGTGAAAATATTATCGAAAACGCACAGTTCAAACCTACCCGGGGGAAATATAAAATTTTCATCGTGGACGAGGTCCATATGTTGTCCACAGCCGCCTTCAACGCGCTCCTCAAAACACTGGAAGAGCCACCGGAACACGTGGTTTTTATCCTTGCAACAACTGATGCCCAAAAACTACCCGCGACCGTGATCTCACGCTGCCAACGCTTCATATTCGGCAAAGTTCCTGATGAGACCATGAAAAAACACCTATCGAAAATCGCGGAAGAAGAGGGGGTTTCCATTCATGACGATATTCTGACTGCGGTTGTACGTAAAGCACGCGGAGGCGCACGTGATGCCGTAAGTCTTCTTGATCAATTAATCGCACTTGGCGAGAAACATATTACGAAAGAAAATGCTGCGTTTGTCATGCCGACAACCTCGAATGAGGCACAAATCACGTTTCTTATCAATCTGACCAACAAACACGCAGATGCAGCCTTGGAAAACATCAAGGTACTGAACGAACAGGGCACCTATCCCCACATCTTTGCCGAGGAGCTCGTACAACTCATTCGACTACTCCTAATCACCTCCGTCGATCCTAAACTTGCAAAAAAAGAAGCATATTTACCGGACCAGGACTTCATCACACTTGAAGCAATCTCAAAACAAATTTCCCGTGGAGATGTCGTTCGCCTTATGGACCGGACGATCAGCCGCATGAATGAAATCAAATCATCGCAACTTCCCTACCTGCCACTGGAGTTGCTTGTGGTCGAATGGACGAGCGGAGAAGAATATCCCTCCCCAACTTCAATCAGCACAGATGGTCCGAAGTCCATTCCTCCAACACCACTCCAGCCTCCAATAACTACGAAGACAACCACTCCTCCGAGTATCACAACCAACCCGGAAACCAAAGAACAGATAGACGCACCTATAACTGTCGTAGACCAGCCAAAAGTTGAAGCAACTATCCAACCGGAAATCCAGACGGACCCTATTCCGGCATCTCTCGACATGACCTCGGTTACCAAAGCATGGAATGCCCTCATCAAGGATATGGAAAAAAGTACACCATCCCTTATTTTCATTCTCAAAAATGCATCACTCAAATCCGTGCGCCAAGGCATTCTCCCGGTCGAAGTAGCCTACAGCTTTCACCAGGACAAACTAACCCAGACGGTAAACAAGAAAAAAATAGAAGATGGACTTGCAACACATCTCGGATTCCGGATTGCGCTTGAGGTGAGTGTGGACGCAAGTAAACAACCAAAAGATGCAGCTGCAGATCTCAATGACCTTGCTGCTGCATTTGGCGGAAGCGTGGTCTAGAAACAAAAAACGAGTGTACCGCACTCGTTTTCCTGTCTACAACTCTAGAGGATACCCTTGTTCTCTCCACAATCGCATTCCCCCCGTCATGTTGTATACCGACCCGAATCCCAGCATATCAAGCTGTGTAGCCGCGAGCATACTACGCCCTCCCGACTGACATACCAGATACACCGTGTCATATTTTTTCAATTCTTCGGTACATGCAGTAATATCACTCATCGGAATATTCAACGCACCAGGAACCTTCCCACTCTTCACCTCGAATGGGAATCGTACGTCTATGATTACTACTCCCGATTTCTTCTGTTCCACGATATCATGTAATTCTGTAGTTGTAATTTCTTTAAACATAGATTAATGATGAAACAATATAAAAACTATCTTTTAAAAAACACGGCCAAATGGCCGTGTTTTTGCTCGGGGACAGGGACTCGAACCCCGATACACAGGACCAGAACCTGTAGTCCTACCATTAGACGATCCCCGAATATATTTTACGCAATATAGTGTACCAAAATAAGCAAAAAAGTCAAGATATCTATTGTGGTTTACCCACCCTCTATGATACAGTATTCAAACATCATAAAAATTCTATTATGAATATCAAGCTTATACTGGTTGCTTTTACCAGCGTGATATTTCTTACCGGTTGTGGAGCTGCTTCCACTTCCCGCTCGCCGAGACCGACTACTGGACTTGCGGCAGAAGACCTCTTCTCTCCTTCGAACCCTGTTCCTGAAGAAACCGGCCTCGACCTATCCACTGCGGATTCTCACACAAACATTACTTTTTCACCTAATCCACTCACAGAAACCGCGCCCTCTATGGAATTCAATGTTTCAAAACACTATACTGCAATCCTCCATACCAACAAAGGCGATATTGAAATCGCGCTCAATTTCGGACAAACTCCGAATACCGTCAAAAATTTTGTTGACCTCTCACGCAAAGGCTTCTATATCAATACTATTTTTCATCGAGTGATTGACGGATTCATGATTCAAGGCGGTGACCCTGAAGGGACCGGTATGGGAGGTCCAGGATACCGATTCGATGATGAGCCGTTTACCGGAGAATATACTCGCGGTGCAGTAGCCATGGCAAACGCCGGGCCGAACACGAATGGCAGTCAGTTCTTTATCATGCATACCGACTACCCTCTACCCAAGAATTACACGATTTTTGGCCACGTCACCAAAGGAATTGAGGTCGTGGATGCGATCGCTACCGATGAAGTCCAATATAGTCCGACCGGCGAGCTTTCGGTACCCGTCACCCCCACCGTGGTCCATAGTATTGAGATTATTGAGTCATAAAAAACCAAAAACCTTCAACTATTGCTTATTTTAGCAAAAAGTGCTATACTCCCCGCTTATTCACGAATAGTTCTAATTATATTCTTTACTATGCGTAATTTTAGAGACAATCGAGGTGACAATCGAGGTGGTGGAGGCGGAAGATTTGGTAAGCGAAATTTTGGAAGCAATCGCGGAGGTGGATATGGCGGAGGTGATAGAGGTCGTCGAGATGGTGGTGCGAAGCCCGGTATGCACGCGGCAACTTGTAACGAATGTGGCAGGTCATGTGAAGTCCCTTTCCGACCTACCGGTGACCGACCAATATTCTGTAGCGAATGCTTCGGTAAGCAGCAAGGTAGAGGCAATGCCCCGCGTGAGAAAAAATTTGACCGGCCACGATTCGAGAACAAGCGACCTGACTTCCGAACAACACCCGCTCAAGATAGCAAAGCAATTGCTGAGCTTACCCAGCAGCTCGAAGTAATGAATAATAAGCTTGAACGGATCCTTAATCTCGTCATGCAAAGTTCTCCTGAGAAGGAACAAGCCCCTGAAAAAACAACTGAAGTCAAACCAAAAAAAGCAAAGGCAAAAAAAACTACCACCAAAAAGAAAAAATAGCTCACTGTGTTATAGAAAACATCCCTTTACAGAGGGATGTTTTTATTTTTCATTTTATGATTTCTTCTCATGTTGATCGCAGTAATACACAATTGCGTCTCGCATGAATACAGCAAGTCCTGGTCGAAACTTTTCATAATATTCCGTGAATCGTGGATCCTCGACATACATTTTTCCCAGATTTCGAAACATTTCGTAACTACATTCGTAGAAAAAATTTATTCCGTCATGACTTTTCTTGATAAGCTCCTGCACGTCGGGATGATCGACCCCTTTATCCATCGCGTCAGCGATTGCAGTCGTGTGTTTCTCACCATCTTCTTTTAGTTTCTGCATTTCCACTTTAGTCATCTTACTTACTTTCTTCATGCTTTGTTTGTACGCGTCAGTATTCCCCCATCGTTCTTTTACTTCATCTTGATATTGTTTGACATCCTCATCCTTGAAGACATCATACATTTCTTTTTCATTGATTTTTTGATTCGAATTCATAGCGGTTATAGTTGTATTAATTGCGTGAATTAATTTCTCAAGCCTCGTCTGCTTCAGCCGTATGAGCTTCTTCTGATCCCGAAGCGCCTCAATCACACTGAAACCGGGTCTATTGAGCATGCGCTTGATATCTTCAAGTGAAAATTCTAGCTCCCGAAAAAAGAGTATCTGCTGCAGACGAATAAGTTCTCCTTCTTCGTAATAACGATAGCCGTTTTTCGCACTATATGCAGGTTTAAGCAGCCCAATCTCATCATAATAATGAAGGGTGCGCACGCTAATACCAGCTAATTGTGCGAGTGCCTGAACGGTATATGACATACATTTTAGGATCCTACATTACTTATACTAAACTATTACGTAACGTTAGAGTCAAATATGTTTATCCACAGATATAATATCGCACACCTTTATAATATTTATCTACTTCCTTTTCATATCATGTGCTAGAATTGAGGCATATGAAACAATCCTCATTCCCATTTTCCCTGAACTATCCCATTCTCGGCTGTATCGCAGCACTCCATCTCGTAGCGTTACTTGTAAAAGGAAACACGGTATTGGAATGGACCGCACTCGGTCTCATGGGAATTATGGTTGCCATACTTACCTATCGATCGCTTTTTACCGGATTCCTCGTGGCGGCAGTCGAAATATTCATCGGAGGGCATGGACACCTCATACATGCACCGATTATCGGATTCTCCTTTTCACTCCGCATGATCATATTCCTTGCGGTCATGGGTTCATGGCTTGTTCTTCTGATTCAAAAAAAAATTCGATTCAACTTTTTATTGCGAACACAATATCCGTTTGTCATACTTGCTGCCGTACTCATCCTGGGAGTACTCGTAGGACTGTTGAGAAAAAATTCTTTTGCCGCCATATTCGATGATGCCAACAGCTATGCCACCCTGGCACTTCTCTTCCCACTCATCGGGATTTCCTGGACAGAAGAGCGGAAAACACAACTCCTCTCAGCACTCACCACTTCTGCAGTGTGGCTTTCTTTTGTCACCATCATATTATCTTTTGTCTTTACCCATGCCGGTGAGCAGTTTACCCGTCCGATCTATGTCTTCTTCCGAGATACACGACTTGCCGAAGTAACTCTCCAGTCAGTTACCAATTCAAGCGGTACGATCGCACATCCACTTGCTGCACGAGTCCTTGGAGACAGTGGATATTGGTATCGCATTTTCATGCAGTCACACTTTTTTATCGTTGCCGCACTACTCCTTATTGTCTCCTATATGATGATCGCGATTCAGGAAGGCCATGCTCGCGTTCGCTATGTTTCGCTAGTACTCATACTATTCGGTAGCGCACTACTGATATCACAATCACGAAGTTTTTTTGTCGGGCTTCTCCTCGCTACACTGACCGTCATAGCCGCTTCTTTTTTCCTCCGTCGGTCGGATACACGGCGATTGATCCAGCGCCTTGGCGTACTCGCGCTTCTCGGACTCTGTGCAGGAACAGTCGCTCTTCTTACGATCCGCTTCCCGCTCGCAGTCAATCCGCCTATTGAACAAGCACTCTTCTATGATACCTCAGTCGACACCACACGCACCTCAGCAGTGACCAGCCGTTGGACACTTGTCCGCACTTTGAACGAAAAAATTATCGCATCCCCTGTTGTCGGATCAGGATTCGGTACTGTATTGTCGTATGAGAGCGATGACCCAAGAGTGTTCGATGAAACCGGTGGGACCATCCTTACTACGTATCGTTTTGAATGGGGATATCATGACATCTGGATCAAAATGGGCCTCCTCGGGCTTGCCGCACTTGCCGCATATTATTTCATGATCACCCAACAACTCACACGTGCCTGGGGCATGGTACCTCGATGGCTCCTCGTCGGAATTTTGGGTGGACTCATCGCACTAAGCATCGCACACATCTTTTCTCCCTATCTCAACCATCCGATCGGTCTCATCTGGTTGCTCTGTGTAATTCCGTTTATATACACAGAAAAAAATGAAAGTGTGATATAATTGTCATGCTTTTTTTGAAATATGTTTTTCTTTTAACTTTTGACCTTCGACTTTTGATTTTGAAATATGCCTGTTTACCTCTCAGTTCTTATCCTTGTCGTGTTATTTTTCTTTCTAGGCGCTTCTGCCAATGTAGTCGTTGATAATATCAAAAAAATCGCAAAAACCCTCAGAGTTCCCACATTTATCTTGGGATTGATTCTGGGTATTCTCACGTCATTTCCCGAACTTTCGATCGCGATCAACACCTCGATCAAAGGTGTTCAGGATGTATCGGTCGGCAATTTGTTCGGCGGAATTTTCGTGGTATTCTGCATCATTCTCGGACTGGGACTTATACTCAATCGGAAAATAAAAACCGATGGTAAGGTTACTACCCCATTACCTGCATTTGCATTATTATTCACCCCACTCATACTCGGATTCGACGGAATTTTGACCATGCTTGATGGGGTTATCATCTCTCTTGGTTATCTTGCAGTTCTTACGCATTTTTATTTTAGAACCAGAGATGCTCAATCTGTTGGTATTACCATCGTAAAATCGAATACACTCGTCAAAGAAATATTTTTTGTAATCAGCGGAACCCTCGTCGTAATCGGAGCTTCGAATTTCATCGTAAAAATTACGGTTGACATCCTTTCAGTATTCAATATTTCCGGCTTTACCATAGGACTCATGGTATTTTCACTCGGTACCAATCTGCCGGAATTGACCGTCATCATCACCTCCTGGAGAAAAAAGCTCAAAGAGATTTCATTCAGCCACATGCTCGGCTCCGCAATCGTCAATCCTTTGATTTTTGCAATCATGACATTCTTTGCGCCTGTGCCCATGGCAGTCGACCGGGCATATCTTTTTATCTGCTATTTCCTCTTCATACTCTCGGCAGTACTTCTTTATTTTTACAAAAGCAATAAGAGCCTCAGTCGTCCTGAAGGTATCGTGCTCCTCATTATTTTCCTGATTTTTGCCGCCCTCCAGGCTACGCTCCTTCCTGCGCATTTGATGTAAGCGAGTGTTTGCCCAAGGATATTCTCCCCAGGCAAACACCATACGGCGGCATCAGACTTCGGCGGGGCGCTGGCGTCGCCAGACGACCTTCTGATGTGCTCCGACACGGCACACATCGACCGCCTCAGTCCCGATCACACCGTCGACCGAATAGAGCCAAAAAAGGCTCTCTCCACGATCTTCACGGATTCCGCGGATCTCGGTGACGTAGGAGTGCTGTCTGCCATCGACCTGTCTCACCTCATAGACCACATCTGCCTCATGCACCAGCAGACGTTTCAGTACAGTCTCATCCCCATCAAGGTCGACATCGCACCCGGATTTCACGAGCGCCATGCTCGCGAGTGCTACACCGCCCTTGAGAAGACTTCCCAAGAATGCACGACGATCGGTTTCCACCTTATCAACTCCACCTTCTTAGACACACAACACCCGCCAGGATTTCTGGCGGGTAGTATGTTCATTTAGACATCCGATACGGATCACAACACAAGCACGGAATTGCGATACGTAATGGGATATCAAAAAAACATTTCTCCGCTCCTGCTCGGGAGTTGAAAAAACTATTATGAGCGCTCTTGACCGGGCTTGTATACCGTTGCGGCACAGCGGAGGTTACCACTTAATAGGTTACCTCACTTCCAGAGTATGCTCAGCGTTTGTAAAAGAACTGCATGAAGTGTACCATGCAGAAAATCTCGCCGTCAAAATTGGCTAACTGCTTTATTTTTTCATAGTTTTCTGGTAACATATCCACACCACTAGTCAAAATTTCCTAGTCCAAAGCCATAAAGCAAAAAAACCAAAGAACCAAAACAACAAGATAGAAGAACGTAAAAATATGAGTATTATTATCGACGGAAAACAACTGGCATACAACATCCTTACCAATATACAGGCCGATGTTTTGGAACTCAAAAAAAACGGGATTACACCGAAACTAGCGATCGTCTGTATCGGAGAACACAAACCGTCAAAAACATATATCAGAAGAAAAAAAGAAGCAGCTGAAGCGGCCGGCATCGCTTTTGAATTACACGAATACCCACACGACACTACAAAAGAAAAAATCATTTCAGAAATCAAAAAAATCCAAAAAAACAAACATCTTTCAGGACTCATCGTCCAACTTCCCCTCCCCGAGCCCTTATTTACGACTGATGTATTGAATGCGATCGATCCCGATCTTGACGTCGACTGTCTTACCGATACCCAGCTCGGCACCCTCGTCATGAAAACCAATACGATCGCCCCGCCGACTCCCGGAGCAGTACTCGAAATCCTTGAATCACTCCAGGTGGACTTGAAAGGCAAACATGTAGCTGTGATCGGAGCAGGAGCTCTGGTCGGAAAACCGCTCGCGATCATGCTTCTCAACAAAGAAGCAACCGTAACGGTCGCGAACGCATATACACACAATCTCAAAAAAATAACCAAGCGCGCGGACATTGTCGTTTCTGCGGTCGGGAAAAAAAATCTGATAACCAAATCACATATCAAAAAAGGAGCGATCGTGATCGATACCGGGATCGTCTTTGACAACGGAAAAATGTACGGAGATGTAGATTTTGTCCCTGTCGCAAAAAAAGCCGGGGCTATTACGCCGACCCCTGGAGGAGTGGGTCCAATCACGGTAGCACTCCTCCTCAAAAATACGATTACCCAAGCAAAAAAATTATCCCGATAATCCGGGATAATTTTTTATTTGAACGTATGTTTCCTACTGAGTGCGTATTTGAGAATGCACCAGATCGCCTGAAAGCCATCCCTCCAGCCGATCTTCTTGCCTTCGGCATAGGTCCTACCATAGTATGATATTCCGACTTCATAGATCCTCACCCCGGGATATCGTGCCACTTTTGCAGTCACTTCAGGCTCGAATCCGAATCGCTCTTCGCGTAAATCCAACTTTTGGATCACTTCCCTCCGGAACAATTTGTAGCCCGTCTCCATGTCGGTCAGATTGAGATTGGTGCACAGGTTGGAAAGGAAAGTGAGAAATTTATTACCAATGGTGTGCCAGAAGAATAACACCCGATGAGGATTCCCTCCCATAAACCGGGAGCCATACACCACGTCTGCAAACCCATCCTGTATTGGCTGAAGTAATAGTGCATATTCTTTGGGACTGTATTCCAGATCCGCATCCTGGATGATTACATAATTTCCGGTTGCAACCCGTACTCCCGTATGGATCGCAGCACCTTTTCCCCGATTCATATCATGACGTTTATATACGATCGGAGCACCCGGATGGGTCCGTATATAGTTCTCAATTACTGATTTGGTCGCATCGACTGAACAATCATCGATTACGATAATTTCTTTTTCCATGCCGTGAGGGAGTATGGTCTCCTGTACACTATCAAGTACTGAAGAAATCGTACTCTCTTCATTAAATGCAGGAATAAGTATTGAAAGTTTTTGTGTCTCCATACGATTATGAAACCGGCTGAAATTCACGAAGGATCTGCTCAAGCTCTGCAATACTTTCGACTGTCATCAACTTCATACGCAACTCCTTCATACCCTGTATTTTCTCATGAACACGCTCATTTTTGAAATACCACGCCAAATGTTTGCGGAAAGTAGTAATCGCCCGAGATTTTACGGTCTCGATATCAACACCCTCTTTTTGATTCTGTTTTCCTTTGACCCGTACCCGTGACTGGAAGTCGATATGCAATTTTGCATGTTCAATTACGGTGTTAATTCTTTCTTCCCATGACACGCAATAGTCGGGATTCAGATATTCTTTGAAAAACCACGGATTACCCAAGGCACCGCGTGCGATCAAGACACCATCTGCACCGGTAATCGCAAGCGCTTCATCGACCTGACGTGGCTGATGAATATCACCATTGGCAAGCAATGGCACGGTCGCGATATTTTTTGCTTCCCCGATCCGTTTCCAATCAGAAACACCTGAATACCCCTGTTCTTTGGTTCGTCCGTGAATCGTGATCATCTCGGCACCGGCTTCTTCGATCGCCGGAATAAAATATCTAAAATCATCAGGACTGCTCCATCCCAATCTGATTTTAATCGAAAGCGGTGTTGCGCCGATCGCTCGTTTGATCTCACGAATAATATCTTGCGCAAGTTTCGGATCTTTCATGAGTGCACATCCATTGAAATTGCTCGTGATTTTATACACGGGGCAACCCATATTAATATCGATTCCTTCTGGACCCGCATGTTCCATGACAATTGCCGCGGCCCGCGCCATCGTGAGCGGGTCTGAACCGAAAATCTGCTGTACAATCGGGCGTTCAGCAGGAACAAAATCTGTCATGCCGAGTGTTTTTTCATTGTCTCGGACTATTGCTTCGGCAGAAACCATTTCACGAAACACCACATCAGCCCCTCCGATCGTTCTTACCATTTGACAAAAGGCCGAATCAGTCATGTCGGCCATCGGTGAAAGCGCAAGAATTTTTTTGTTTTTAGCCAGGATATCATTGATCCACATATAGACAATAAGAAATAACGTAGCGGGGCTGGAAAATTTCCAAGCCCCACCACAAAAAAGAACCGTTCGAAGGCGAGAAAATATCTCGTCCTATCGGCGACCCAATCTCAGCCAGCGTGCACCGGTCCACTCGGGCTTGCCGAAGACCATGACCTCGAGACAGTCGAGTCGTTCGAAGATGTGATCCTTCGCGTTCTCGACCACAGCCACCATCCCCGCCTTGAAGGCCTCGATCGTCGGCTTGAACTGTGCCAACAGTCGATCATCGAAGTCGAGCCATCCACCGTTCATTTCTTCCACCAATGAGTTGAACATCTGAAGCACTCCTATACACCAAGACTTATTTCTTGCTTGGCTTATCTGTATCTAAAAATATTTTCACATATAGATAAGCCGACAGTCCGAGACAAATCCCTGTAGTACAGGTATGTCTCGGACTGCCATCCTCCTTGCCTTCACGCACGCACCTTCTCCGGGGCTCGGTATGCCGCGTGTGCGGCAACCTTGCCCTCCATCTCGAGCTCGATCCTGATCTGATCGACCAAGTCGTCGCCCTCTTTCGGCGTCATCGCGACGATCAACTGTCCGACCGGAGTGTCGATCGTGACCGAGACATGCTCTTTGAGCGTCTTGAAGGACGCGACGTAGAGCTGCCGGAAGACCGGACTCTGCCACTCCTTCGTGACCGTGATTACGTCTTTCGCGGACGAACTCACTTTCATCGAGCCGACGATCTTGCCCGGTCCCCCGAATAATGCGTCGAGCTTCATCTCGATTTCCTGCGCTTTTTCCGGCTTCACAGCGGTTTCCCCCTTTGCATTGCGCTGTCTCCCTGGTCAATACAGGCATGACCAAAAGATAGACGATCCTACCCTATTCTTGCTTCGCTGTCAAGGTTACCCGAATTATCCACACGATACCAAAAAATGGCTATAATAACAAGGTATTCCCCTATTTGACAACAACAACACAGCTGATACAATTCCCCTATCATTTACAATCCAACCATATCCTACTGGAACCGGGGTGGAATTCCCCGACTGTGCCGCAACGGTAAAAGTCCGATCTTGTAGAATATGTGTCCTCCCGAGCAGGAAACGATACGTCGTATCTTTATGATACCGGCGTATTGTATATACACATTCCTCGGCTCAGGGGAATTTTTTTTATCTCAACTATGCAAAAAAAGCTCCTATATTTCCTCATTACTCTTTTTGCCACGGCGACCTTGGTAAGCGGGTATTGGATAGTTGAAGGCCAAAAAATCAAAACGCCTGAAAACGAACCAATTACCATTACCGAATCGCAATACGATGATAGGCAAGAGGTTGCAGAAGAGGAACAGGAAATTGAATCCAATACCGAAGACACTGTCAATTATCGGTCCACGACCACTCAGACAATCAGTGATCCCAACCATCAGGAAACCAAGCCTCCTGCAGAGGCGACAATCGCCCCCGATGAAGAAACTAATCCTTACGAAATATTTGAAGCGAAAGTGACGCTCGCGATCGATGGAAAAAATCTTCATATCCCCTATCACGATAGCATGACCGCTGAACGTGCGATGCGGGAAGTTGCACAACGGTATCCTGAATCATTCCACTATGAAGGAATCGAATATGGCGGGGACCTCGGCACATTCGTGACGGCGATCAACGGTAAGAAAGAAAATCCACAAGAAAAAATGCGCTGGATCCTGTATCTCAATGGAAGCGCATCAAATAAAGGAATATCAACACTCAAACTTAATCCAGACGATATACTCTCATGGAACTATGAAAAAGAAACTCTATAGCCTGCTCGTAATCATATCACTTCTTTTCTCAAATATCGGATTTGTATACGCAACAGAAGAATCTATCGAAGAAACAATTGTCGAAACTACAGAACAAATTCCGCAAGAGAATACTCCAGACGAAACCGTAGAATCACCAACTTCAACTTCTGATGCAATACCTGAAAATCTGCCTACGCGTACGGCGAAACTCAGAATCGAAACATCTGAAGGGGTCTTGTTTGAAGATTCCGTTACCTTTAGTGCATGCAAACCATATGAGACGTCTGAAGAATATACACTCAACGCGAAATGCCTCATTGAGCAAACGGACGGACTGGACGTAGTTTGGGCTCCGGGTGATGACGCATGGCTTGATCGAATAAACCAATACGGCACAAACTTTTCAACAGGCTTATACTGGACATACTTTGTAAATCTCGAATATGGGTCAGTTGCACTGAATCGTTTACCAGTACATGAAGGAGATGAAGTGTTGCTTGCGTACGGGATAAACCCGCTTAAGATAGAAATGGACACTCTTTCACCCACCCTTTACACGACAACGACAGTGCGTGTATATGAATTTGGTTTTGATGAATTCTGGGCTCCGGTATGGCTTCCTTCAAACAGCAGTACTCTATTGCTCGACGGTGATTCGGTTGCCGTCTCTCAAAATGGAGAAGTAGCTCTTGCATTTGATGCACTCGATATACAAACGCTTCGGGCGGTTAAAGCGGGATTTGCCCAAAGCAACACTATTGACGTGCATTCGGTATTACCGACAACCCGAGCGGAGTTATATGCAGTTGCACACGGACAAACTCTGTTCCATGACACGGTAGAAGTCAGTGCATGCAGACCCGACGAAGCACAAATTGAGAGATACACTCTCAACGCAAAATGCCTCATTGATCAGTCCCTCCTCGCTGTGTCTTGGAATTATTACGGAGGACCTGGCGCATTTCTGGATTCAATAAATGACTATACAACTGATTGGAACAACAACTATTGGTGGGTATACATGATAAATTTGCAGCCAGAAGAAACGCTTGCACTCAATCAATACCAATTACGTGAAGGAGATGAAATATTGATCTACTACAATGCACTTCCATTGGATATTGCATTTTCAACTACCACTCCGGTTGTAGGTACTACGTCATCTATTTCAGTTTTAGAATTTTCATACCCTCAGTGGATATCTACTACGAATACTATCCTTACTATTAATGGCGAAATTCATGAACTTGGTGAATCGTCGCAGTATGAATTGAATATCACGACCACCACACCCTATCTGATTCGTGCGGAAAAAGAAGGATACATCACGATTGAAAAAACCTTGGTAGCAACCACGACCCAATCTACCGGTGAATCAACTGGAAACAATGAAGGAACAGGAAACAGTGGCGGCTCATCAGGGGAAAGTACCACCAATCCTGTACAGCGCATGATCCAATTCCTCGACAGCACACAAAATGCCGATGGATCATTCGGTTCAACTCCATTCTTGAGTGACTGGGCTGCACTTGCCTATGGTTCATGGACCGGTTCTTCACAGGGACTAAGTCTGCTCAAAAATTACCTTGCGACTGATCCTAATCCGCTTGACGGACCGAACACGACGGCAAATTATGCACGGCGTGCAATGGCACTCATGGCAGTCGGTGTGAACCCGTATTCCGGGACCGCAACCAATTACATTGAAAAAATAATTGCAGAATTTGATGGAAAACAATTCGGAGATACAGGACTGATAAATGACGATATCTTTGCACTGGTTCCACTTCTCAAAGCAGGATACCAACATGATGCGCTTGTCGCTTCCACAACTACATTCATCGTTGAGCATCAGGAAGCGAACGGATCATTTGGCTCGGTTGACCTCACGGCAGCTGCAATCCAGGCACTCTCCCCGCTCTCGTCGATTACCGGAGTCTCCGATGCGCTGGTGCGAGCAAAAGCATATCTCAAGAGCGCAGAGCGGACTGACGGCGGATTTGGTGATGTATACGCGACTGGATGGGCACTCCAGGCAATCAGCGCCCTGGGTGATACATCTGCCGAATGGCTATTGAATGGTAATTCACCTGTCTCATATATCACCCAAAAGCAGGCTGCCGATGGTGGGTTACTCGTCGAAGACAGTACCACCAACCGTATCTGGTCTACTTCATACGCAATCCCCGGCCTGCTTGGCAAATCATGGAATACGATCCTTGCCTCATTTGAAAAACCCGGAACCACACATGGAACCGGTGAATCAAGCACTACAACAACTCCGGAAATCGTCACTTCGACACCAGTACTTGGAGATACAGCCTCCTCTACCCCGACATCAACGATTGACGTAATTATTGAAGAAACAGATGCATCTTCGACTGTGATTAGCTCTCGGCCGCTTGCATCAGTATCCGAGCGAACTATAGCCCTTACACCTACAATCGTCCGAGGAGAACGAATTACCGAAAACGAGGAGATTACGACTGAATCCGAAGACACGATAACTCCTACATCTTCAGCAGAAATAGTACTTGGAGAGACGACCGCTACTCCCGACTCACCACCTTCTCTGGCAAAATATATATTTTGGGGTTCGAGTGCCGCACTGTTGCTTGTACTTGGTTACACCTGGTCTACCCGACCCACTTCAAAAAAATAATATAATATCGTATACTTACTCCCGTCGAACTATAACCCATGCTTATGAAAAAATATCTGAGTATCGTACTGGCTCTTGCTGGATATGGCATCATTGCCCGTCTCATGCCGCATTCTCCTAATTTTGTACCTATTACAGCGCTTGCACTCGTCGGCGGCCTCTATCTCCCGCGACAGTGGGCATATGTGGTTCCGATTGCCGCAATGTTCGTGAGCGATCTCATTATCGGTTTCTATCACCCACTCATCATGCTCTCAGTCTATGCATGTCTCATTCTTGCCACATATCTCGGGAGCAAGGCACGAAGACACAAGCGTTTCACCCTGATCGCAAGTATTACTCTTGCAAGCTCGATCGCGTTTTATCTTGCTACCAATGCGATGGTATGGGCATTCGGCACGCTGTATCCAAAGACTATAAGCGGACTTATGGAAAGCTATTATCTGGCTCTTCCTTTCTTCCGCAATAGCCTCCTCAGTGATTTCTTCTACACCGGAGTGTTGGTGGGAGGTATTGAGCTCATGCGATTCGCGATTCGCACCAAAAACACCACACCTGCCGCTGACAAACCTATTGTATAATATTACCCCATTCAAAAACACCCTGATGATCAGGGTGTTTTTGATAAACAGTAAAATTTGACACACTTGCCAATTATTTCTCTTCCTGATATACTCTCTGATTATAAATTTACTCATTGACCAACGAGCAAGCGACTGCAGACCCTTGCGATTTGTTCTTTGTTATCTTTTTCTATCCTATGGACACACCCAAGAAAAAAATAGCGGTATTTGATATCGATGGTACTATTTTCCGTTCCAACCTTCATTTTGAGCTTTTCAAAGGACTGGTGGAGTATGGAATATTCCCCTCGATCGTGCTCAAAGAAATCGAGGAATATCATGACGACTGGATCAACCGCCGTGGACATTACCGGGATTTCGAAAAATCGCTTATTGTCTCCTATCAAAACCGCCTGAAAGGAAAAGTGGTTGAAGATATTGAAAAAGTCAGCAGGATCGTCGTTCGGGAAAAAATGGAACATGTCTATGTCTACACACGTGATATGATCGAGAGATTAAGGCACGATCATATCCTTCTTGCTATTTCAGGCTCTCCTCACGAAATTGTCACAGCGTTCACCGAATACTGGAAGTTTGACCGTGCATATGGCACCGTATATGCATCTGAAAACGGCATTTTTACAAGTGACATCATTTTCCCTTCATACGAAATCAAAGATCAAACTCTTAAAAACTTTTGTATTGAATCAGGTCTATCACTCGAAGGATCGGTCGGTATCGGTGATACGAGCGGAGACGTTCTATTCCTCGACCTCGTCGAACATCCGATCGTATTCAACCCAAGCAGAGAACTGTTTTCCGTAGCACAAGAAAAGAAATGGAAAACTGTTGTCGAACGAAAAGATGTGATTTACGAAATATAGTCACTGGTCGAAAGTCCACAAATTTAAAAACATCCTGATGTGCAGTCAGGATGTTTTTGTATATTACGAACCAGATTCTTGGTCACTTGTTTTTGTCCTCTTCTCAAACTTTACACCGTTAGGATGTTTCATCTCCCTATTTTTTTGTTGGTGATTTTTCATAAACTCGATCCGTTCGTTTGCCTGAGTCTGTGTGATTACGCCCTTGTCAACCAATGCCTGAATCCGTTCTTTCATCTTTTCCTCTACACGAGCCTGCATTTTTTCCCTTATCGCCGCAAGGTCAATTCCCTTTTCTTCAAGAAGTGTCTCCAGCCTTTTTCCCTCTGCCCACGCAGCTTTGATTTCGTCAACCGGTATTCCGGTCAATTCTGCCTGCTCCACAAATAGCGTTGATTGTTTTTGCGCAAATTCCTCAGGAGTTCCGAGGTTTCCCCTCATAAAACCACCACCATGACCCCCTCCCATCATAAACATTCCTCGAGTTGCAGGCACCATGTCAGACACGTTCTCAGTTGAATTTTGGGCGGAGACCACGCTTGCACCCAAAACCGTCAGGGCAAGAGCCGGAACTATTCCATAAATAATTGTTTTTTTCATAAAAATGAAATTAGTATTTAATGTGCGATGTATTTCCCGGGCTACATTACTAGTACACACACAACCAATCCTTTATTTCATTCCGGAATTTGGCGCACACCAAATGCTTCTATCGTCCTGCCTGATTTAGGACCAACAACCATCACCCGATCCCCCACTTCAAGCTTTCGATGTGTCATGAGACGGGTTCCTGGTCCTATCGAGACAATAATTACTTCCCGTCTCGGATTTTCCATATCGAATCCTTTCTGTGTAAAGAAAATAATTTTTCCTACTTCGGCGTTGCGCCATACTGGTTCCCGTATATCCCGATACAGATTTTCTACCACTGGAATATGCACATATTCCACACGGCGCATGATAACAAAATGAAGCGGCGTCCGAGTGAGTATCCAGGCGGTCGCGAGTACAATCACCACAACCCCGAATGCGGAATACAGAAGCGGACGACGGTAAGCAAATGAATATTTCCGCACAAGGAGTTCAAGCACGATCAGAAATATACCGACCAGGATAATCAATATCCAGGGCAATGACTGAAAAAATACGAACAGTCCCCGAAGTCCAAGACCTGGAGCGAATATGATACCGGTTTCTCGGAGTCCGAACATAATCAAACTCATCAAATAGATCAACACCAGAGAGAGAATGGTGAATCCGAGAACCGCCAACATGGTTTTGAGGACAAAATGCCACCGAGGACGCATCACAATTTCACCCTGCCTGATTGCCGAGAGAATTTTGTCTTGTAATTTTTGGTTTTGTTCGTTCATATACTTGATTCAAGTTTGCAGTTTTTTTTGAGTTGCGCTTTTGCTCGCGCAATACGGACTCCCACGGTAGATATCGGTATCGAAAGAATATCCGCGATTTCTTTGTATTCCAGCTCTTCCAGATAACATAATATCAGAACTTCACGGTACTTAGGAGCAAGCTCCTTCAATCTATCTACAATTTTTCCGATATTTTCTTTCGTATCAAGCGCTTCTTCAAGAGAATTTTCCGCGGATATAGGCAATTTGACCAGTGTATCGAAGTCAAAAAATGACACAGGCTCTCGTCCGTTTTTCTTGATTACGTTGATAAACGTATTGTGCGCAATCCGATATATCCAGGTCGAAAATTTTCTATTGGTATTAAAACTCTTGATGTTTTTATACGTCTTGATAAATACCTCCTGCACCGCGTCTTCCAAGTCTTCATATGAATACAAAAATCGCTGACCGTACCGCAGCATTTTTTGTTCATATCGTTGAAATAGGATGGTAAACGCCTCTTGTTTGCCGCTCTGCACTTCCCGGGCAAGCTCCTCATCGCTTAGGATTATTTCCATATACGCAATCTGACACCCAATATATATTTATCTCTAATACACCTATCTTATGGGTTTTATTTCAAAAGCCGGATACCCGCCCGGCTCTTGTCTGTATTCAAAACTTTTTATTTTCCCTGCCTGCCTTTACAGCTCTTCAAAATAAACCACTTCTTTTTCCCCATAGTGATAATATCTCGACATAAAACTGGTCTCTGAGCAGGCCAGTTTTATGTTACAATATAAGCACTAGTCGCCATTTTTTTCGTCTTCATCTTTTTGGTCTTCTTCACCCATTTTTTTGCCGATATCAAAATGGTTCGGTTTTTGCTCATCATCGTTGTTGTGGTACATATAATTTACACGTTACACTAAATTCTCTTTGATTCTCGAGCATCGAAGAAAATTAGCATGAATAAAGACTCCTATTTTTACTATAAACCCCCCATTACTATAAGTCAACAGAGTATCTTATTCTCTTGACAATTACTTTTATGTATGATATATTTTGCTGTTTATTTTGGGCTACACCAAACGTACTTTCATAAGCACGTTTCATGAAGCCACAAAAGAGGGGTGGTCTTTCACACCTTACACAATCCACCAAGGAGCAGGTCATGGATCTCACCGCTGAGTTTCTAGCACAGTACAAGGCTGGAAATCAAGGTGCACATACACTCGTATACCAACACTACCAAGGAAAGATATTCCGTACCATCATACGCATGGTCAAGGATGAACAGATAGCTGCAGAGTTGACGCAGGAGACATTTCTCAAATCGATCGAACACGCGAAGTCCTTCAACACGCGTTATCAGCTGAGCACCTGGCTCTACCGCATCGCACAGAACCTGGCAATCTCACACCTACGCCGAAAACGAAACCGGAGATACACCAACTACACCGAAGAGGGCGGATATATTGGCAACTCATCTCGTGTTGCAAGTCTGAATCCTCACATTGAACCGTACGATGCGGCCATGATCGCAGAGCTCCTGCATGCATTTTCGAAACTCAGTCCCAAGGAACAACTCCTTCTGGAGCTCCAGTTCAAGGGAATGACCTTCGAAGAAGTGGCTCATGAACTCAACTGTCCAGTGGCAAACACGACCAAAACACAGACTATTCGAGCTCGAGCTAAGATGCGTGCGCTCATGCCGGATTATGTCCGGCGCATCCCATAATTGAGGAAGACACCGTGGGTTAAGGAACGATTTCGTGTGTACTGCAACATGTTCGCAGTAGACGGATCCCGAAATCGAGGAATATTTCTGGAGCGAATCCGTCGCTCCACTACAAAAGAACACCACAGGTGGTGCTCTTTTGTTTTTCTTAGGAAATCGATTTGAGAGTTTTAGTGAACGTTTCAAGAGAAGCGTGCGTGTCTTTACCCAACACTTCCTCGACCAGAATCTCTGCCCGCTCCATTCCTTCCTGAAACAATTCCCTTCCTGATGTCCGAAGTGCTACATAACTGACTCTGGCATCACGAGCGTCTGCCTGTCGCTTGATATATCCGATTTTTTCCATCGGCAAGAGGAGGCGGGTAATGCCCGACGGGGTCAACCCCATTTTTTCTGCAAGGTCAGTACGGCGCATTTTCCCTTCTTCCGCCTGATTCAGATGAAACATGATAATGAACTCACTCCATCCGAGCCCCCCAAGCCGCGCATCAAAACGACGGGACATAACCGCATAGGTCTTGGCAACCTCTATGAAAAACTCCACCCCAGCACGTGTCTGTTTCATAATTAATTTGATTAATACTTAATATATCAACCATATTACAACAGTATACTTGTCTTGTCAAGAGTTGCTGATATGCTATGATACCTCTCTATGCAACTCCCCTATCGTAAGCCCGGAAAATACAGTCAGGCTCCGTTTGACCCCTACCTCACCCAGGAGAAATACGACGAACTTTCTCGAAAACTTGAACGCCTTTTCCAGAAACGCCCGCTTGCCGCACAAGAAGTAGGACGGCTTGCTGAGCTTGGGGATTTTTCAGAAAATGTCGAATATCAACTCGCTAAAGGACGTTTGCGACGAATCAATGAACAGATACTCATCCTCGAAAATCAGCTCAAACAGGCAAAAGTCATCCGTACCGATCACTCTTCCCCTTTTGTAGAACTCGGTGACACGCTGGAAGTCGTGGTAAACGGTACCACAAAAACACTTACCATTCTTGGATCTTCTGAAACCGATCCTACCCGCGGAATTATTTCCCAACATTCACCAATCGGTACCGCATTACTTGGGAAACGAATTGGAGAAACTGTTGCCATTCCGATCGGGAAACGGACCGTCACCTATACGATCACATCAAAAAAGCGCCTGTAAGCGCTTTTTTTAATTTTGTTCGATTTCCCGGGACAAAAGCAGTTTACCTTTCTCTGCCCATTCAACAAATCCTCCGTGCTCCATTTCAAGAATATAATCGCTCACGATCGTTTTGCGGTCCGCAGGATCCGCATCTGTCTCTAGATATTTCTCGATACAATCGTATTGGAATTCCAATCGTTCCTGTTCGTCTTCAATCTGAAGCCACAAATTATTTTCAAATGCCCAGGTAATAAATTCAGGGTCGTCTTTCTTTTCTTTAATCATCATTCGTAAACTCTCCTGGATCGCTGCTACATTATTACCACTATAGTCGTCTTTTGACAGATACCCCTTGATCGGTTCCATGGTTTTTTGCAAATATTCATTCAACTGATCTGGGATGTACGGGATATCCGCGACTGTATGTGCTGGTCGCATCGCAAGCGTGATTTTTTCTGGATTTTCTGAAATTTTCATATTCGAGAGGGTGCGTACGATAGTTTCCGCCTCATCAAATGTGAGATCAGTTTGTATGATTTTGTAGATAATGTAATGAAGTACGGCGTCGATTTTTCCTGGGTCATCCGGAATATAATCAATAAGCATACGCTTGATAAAGGTCGAGTGATTGTGCGCACGCTGCGGCTCACCAATTTGATATACATGGCGCTGACGAAGCCACTGCAGAGTCTCAGTTGTCGGTAATCGGAGACTCCGAAGGATTCCTAATGTTTCAGAAAATCCAACAATGACAACATAATCAGCTTTCTGTCCCAGAATTTTTTCGATCTGCGTGATACCATATTCGATCCCACCGAATCCGCACGCATTCGATACATAATAATCGCTTGAAGTGGTCCCAGCACCCGGAGGCAACGGCGAATAGGTACCGCGCGGAACTGCAGTAATGGTCACCTGTTCTTTTTTTGTATCAATCGAAACCATCTGAATCACATCACAGTGTCCAGCGGTCTGACCTACGCGTTTATCAAGACCAAGCAACAGTACCCGTACGATACCATCATCCCCAAATGGATCCGAATCCTTAGTGGTATCTTTTTCCATTTTTGCCCGCCGAGCTGACAGCACCCTCTCGATTGCTTCTTCTTGTGCCCGTACCACCGCACGCCCATCGTCCCCTGCTTTAAACCATAACAATGCCTTATACCCATACCAGGCCAGGACTCCAATTATCAGAATACCGAGAATAATTATTAGTGTTTTTTTCATGCAAACTATCCTACTATTTTTGGTTCAAAAAGACAACTGCCGTACTGTGCATGTCTTGTGTATCAAAAAACCACCCATCGTTTGTAGTAAGTATATCCCTATTGCATACTTACCACAATCGAAGTGTGGGTGGTTTTTTGCACGCACACCTCGATTAGTGTACGAACCTTAGCCCGTATCGTGTTCCATCACAGCGGAAAACGGTGATGCACGACGAAATTCATGCCCTTCTGATTGAGCTCGTAGGACACGATGTCGACCGCGGAGAAGACATTGTCCCGCTGCACGATCGGGCACGTCTCCACGATACGCGCCAGCTCGCTCTTCTCGAGGATCTCGGGTGAGACCAGCTCAGTGAAGCGTGCGAGTGTCATGTGCACTCCCCACGGTTCGACCGGCAGCACACCTCGCACCCTAACCCTCTCGAGCATGAACGACATCATCTCGATCAGTTCAGAAGCAGGGTACGCTGTCACGAGTGCCGTTGTCCGATTGAAAATCGCACGGTTGAGTTTGCTCATGAGACGGCTCTTGTCGTGACTCGCCCACTGTTGCACAGTCTCCTCGACCGCATCATGGAAGATGTCCACGAGACGATCTTTTTCTTCGTCACTTCCCGGTACATCCGTGACCGTGACCGTAGTATGGAGATCGGTCGGTCGGTAGACGAGCACCGACGGAAGTACCCGCTTCATGTCGAGAGTCCATTGTGCGAACTCTTGCATGATCGACACCTGCGGACGCAGGACGATCCCGACACCACTCGCACGGTTCTGGTACGCCGGGTCGGGCACGAGTCCTTCCTTGATCGCATCCCGGTATCCGAACCATAATTTCTGATGGATTTTCTCCTGGTGCTGCACGAACTCGGGGTAGTTGAGCACGATTTACCTTCCTTTTTGGGTTGTGAGTGTCTTTTCGGACTATATGTATCTATCACGTCAACCTTATTTTGTCAAGCTATGGATATATCAAAAAATGCCTCTGATAGGCATTTTTACTAATACGAAAGAAGTCAATCCTAGGATTTTACTTTTCTCTCTTTCTTTTGGATTTCTTTTCCCGTGACAATCAAATAAATCAATACGCTCACTATTGCCGCAAAAAAACACCAGACTGACGTAAAATTTTCATAATACAGCCACGACGCAATAAATGCCGAAACTGCCATTACGGAAAATACTACTTTGACCATATATCTGCTCGACATTACTCCCGCCCCGACCGTCACGAGTATATAGATTATTGCAGCCACCATGCTATAAGGAGCCGAATAGTTATAATAGATACACTGATTCACCACTGATGCAGGTGTAGGATTCAGAAGAAAATTAGCATATAAATATATGCCGAGCGCCGTACCTACGAGACACGCGGCCGTAAGCACCTTTCGCCGCCACCCAAACGGCTCAATACTGCGCACCGCAAATGGGACGAATGCCGGCCACCAGAATAGTGCAAAAAATAAAAACAGTGAACTTAATAACAACGTGTCTTTACCCGTCCCTCCGATACTCAACCACAACCCACCTTCGACTGCCTGCTGAATTGCAAAGACGAGTGGCAGTGTTGCGAGTGGAAGCATTTTCTTTTCTTTTGTCCGTATAATTGCAGCTATCCCAGTCGCGCCGAGCACGGCGCTTGCGGTAAAACTTGCAGCAGCTGAAAAACACATAGATAGAGCTTAGTTACACGCGGCTGCATTCAGTGCGGCACGGGTCGCGGGTCCGATATACCCAACCTGTTCGATACCCTGAGCTTTCTGGAAACGAAGTACAGCATCTCTCGTGAGAGGACCAAAAAATGCGGTCGGTATATGAGAAAAATATGATGCTTTGGTTAATAATGTCTGTGCCATTCGAACCGAATCATTGGTCATACCATACGTAAGGGTCTGCTCGGTCCTGAGGCAGGCAGCACTACCACCCTCCCTTCGTGTGGCAGTGGATTCTCGTGTTGACCCATTACACGAACCTTCGTGTATCTGTTTTATTTTTGCAAGACTCGTCGTGTAGATATACCCTGTTCCTTTAAAAATACCCCATGGTGCCAAGACATCGGCTGCATTTTTTTCTTGCCACCGGATCACCGCATCGACATCAATTTTTTCATAGATTCCATTAATCGGAAGTTGTGTCCCCTCATACGTATTCAAAAATTTTTCCAGAAGACGCACATCATCAGGATTATTAGTAGTTCCGAATTTTACCGGATTATGCAGGTATACTTCTACCGCACAGGCAAGAGTGGGAGGAGACACCACCACCGATGTCTCCGTGAGTGTAATCGTGTCAGAAATTACCAACGTACCCCCATCTCCTGACCGAAGCTTTACATATACCGTTTTCATTCCCGGTGTCGCACTGAGCGTGTATGGATATGAATTTGCAAATTGCACAAAAGTAGCGTTTTCAAATTTAGGATCTTCGCTTATTGCCATTTCTACTGCATTAGTCGCACTGACGGAAAGCGTGACACTTCTTTCAGAAGTTTCCGCTGCTCCTGTATTTATTTCAAGTGCACCAGTAGAGGTAGTTGCTCTGGTAATTTTCGGAATACTTGGTGGAGTGAAGGTGCTGCCAGAAGAAACCGGCTGACCGAATAATCCAAAAATGGAAAAACTGTTCGAGGTGCAACTGATCGTATTTGCCGCGGTATCCGTCGTACAATTTTCGAGTTTTTGCCACGAACTATTATGGTAATGATAGAGTGCAAGTGTCGTCTCACGCAGACCGAGAATATCGGCATCGGAGTACGTATAGGTAATCGTCACTGGGGCATCAAACGAATCAAGTACGGTTGTACCATTGATGATCGCTTTCGCATCGAATACAACCGGACCCACTTTTTCCGCACGCGTAAACGGCATACCGGTCGCACTGAGAGCCTGGGTTCCGGATAATGCGTGCACTTGAATTACAACCGAATCTGAGGACGTGGTGATATTTGCCGGAAACGTAAACTGTATTGCCGAATTCTGTTCCGAAAGTCCCGTCGAACCTCCCGAGGCTGTAGTGATAGGAGTAGAGGTCGCGGCTGATACCGATGCCTGCCCCGTACAGCCGGATGTCATAAATACTCCATCAGCATCAGTCGAAGTCGAGACATTTCCCCAGCGATCACGTGATTCCACTTTGTAGTAATAGGTCGTACAAGAAATAAGCGAGGAGACCGGTGAGCCGTGCGTATACACGCGCGTACTCGTATTTATTTCATTCGTACTCATATAACTTGAGGTTGGTGTAATCGTATAATACACCCTGCTCGATGCTGATTCATTGGTATTCCAGCTGATAGTTGCCGTGGTCGCACCCGTGACTGCTGCCACATTGGTAATAATAGGCGCCACATGTTCCTCGATCAAAACCGTAACTAGAATCGTATCCGTTCCCCCGATACCGTCCGACGCTTCGACTACAAAACTATCTTCTCCACTATAGTCTTCAACCGGAATATAAGTGACCGTAATACTATCTCCCACACCGGTCGAACTGACAGTGCCATGGGATGCAGCACCTGACACACTCCATGAAATACTGTGATAATCAGGATCAGTCGCGTTCAAGGTCAATGAAAACGGAACCGGGTCGGCATTCATATCCATCGTCACTTCGACTTCGCCACCTTCGGTAATTTCCGGAGGATTATTGATATCGGTAAATCCGATACTTCGGAAGGTTGCATTGCTTTCATCATATCCGTCAAATACTACAAATTCAACCATTCGTGAGTCGGATACGGGCTCGGTACTGCTGTTCATATATCGTACCGACCGAAGTGCAGCCTGGTAATTGGCGAGTGTTGAGGTGCCGGTAAGATACAATACACCACTCACGAACGTTCCACTGATGCCATTCTGATTGATGAATATAAGGCTGTCTTCCTCCGACTCGTAATTGTCCGTAATAGCAATCGTCGAACTTACGATCTCGTCTGAGTCAACATCAGTAATGGTTACCGCGTCGTCAATAATGACCCCTCCTGATCCAGTAACATATTGCATTTCTGGACGCGTAACCGCAGGAAACAGCGATGCCTGCGGAATCACTGTCATGCCCTGACCCGGGTATTGCCATTGCAGAATTGCCACTTCCCCACCTCCCCGTTCATAGAATTCAAATCGGATATCATGCATTGAATCAGCCTCGAAGGTGACCGGTGTTGCATAATCAAGAGTCGTACCATGCAACGTCCAGTTGTCGAGTACCAATTCTCCATCGATCCACAACCGGACCCCATCGTCGCTATACGTAGTAAAAATAAACTCACCGCTTACCGGAGCTTTCACCTGTCCGGTCCACCTGACACTGAAATTTTCCACATCCAGTCCTGGAACGCCAAAATTATTTTCAAAATTTACTGTGCTATCGATTCTCTGATACGTCGGCCCCGTAAGATCCCATTCATTGATATAGTATGTCGCACTCAACCCAATTCCTGTGGGACCGCTCAGGGTCTGAAGCACGGGAGCGTCATTGACTGCAGTAATCGGTATCGTCACAGTTGATGAAGGAGAATTGACAGCGCCATCATGCGGATCAACAACTACATATACGAAAAAAGCATCGGTGTCACGACCTGCGTCTGGTCTAAACCTGAAATCAATCGTATCAGTATTTAAACTAAGTGTGGTGCCCGCAGTTCCCAACCCAATACTACTACCATCTCCCGTCCACAGTGTCCCTCCGGTTACACTAATAATACGTATTGCTGATGGCGCACCACCTTCAGGATCGACTAAATTGGGCACAATCAATCTAATATTTGAGCTTTCCGGCTGTACTGCATCTTCATTGATACTCACCGGACTCTCATCGATCGGACTGACCACGGTCGTATTGCCGCCCGCCTCGGGTGCTGCGGCGCGTACCACTCCTACGCCGATATTCAAAAAGCAGAGTGAGAATATCGTTACGACGCTTATCATGCGCACTAATAGTTTGCGATTTTTCATAGGTGCACATAGTATACCACAAATCATCCATAGTTTATGGACACCGATGTGGATGAATGTATATATTAAAACACCTCCCGAAAGAGGTGTGAGATTCAGCACAAAGAGCACCTCTTCGACGATTCCGGTGACGGAACCAGAGAACGGCGAATACTATATCTTCTTCGGAAAAATAACCGAGAGCAATAGTGAGAATCCGAGCGCTGACATGATCACACTGAACGACACTACGGACGAAAGATGGATGTGGAATAATCCCGCAAGCATCTTCAATCCGATGAAGATGAGGATAAATGACAACCCTTTCTGCAGGTAATGGAACCGGTGAACAACACCTTCGATCAGGAAGAAGAGTGATCGAAGTCCCATAATCGCGAAGATGTTTGAGGTGAAGACAATAAACGGATCCTGGGAGATCGAGAATGCCGCAGGGATGGAATCTACCGCAAAGATGATATCCGTCGCCTCTACGAGGAGTACGATCATGAAGAGGACTGTCGCATGACGCTTGCCATTTTCCTTCAGGAAGAATTTGCCATCATGGTAATTGGTACTGAATCTGAATAGTTTCTTTGCGAATTTCAATATCGCATGGTCATGAAAATCCGCATGCTCTTCTTTCTTGTCCCAGAAGAGTTTGACACCGGTATAGAGAAGAATCGCTCCAAAGATATAGAGTACCCAGTGGAACTGACTGATAATAAACGCTCCCAATCCGATGAATATCGCACGGAATACGATCGCGCCCATGATACCCCAGAACAATACCTTGTGGTAATACTTTTCCTCGAGCCCGAAGAAGTTGAAAATAAGCAGGATGACAAAGAGATTATCGACTGAAAGCATCTTCTCGGTCACGTATGCGCTCATGAAGGTAATTGCTGCGTCGCCACTCATGAATGCCCAGATGAGCCCTGCAAATGCTACTGAGGTGCCGATCCAGAACATCGACTGCAAGAATGCGGATTTGATTGAGATCTTGTGCGCTTTTCGATTGAAGTATCCAAGATCTAAGGCTAAAAACCCGACAACAATAACCGCAAATACGATAAACAGATTGAGCTCGGTGAGGAGCATAGATCATGTGTTCAAGATGGAAATTTGAATGAAGGAAAGTATAGCAGAGAACTAAACAATAATCAATGCATTGCATTATTACTATATAACTAAAAAGAATACACTCTTTTGCATGTATTCTTTTTTATCGCTCGGGCGACTGGACGACGTTAAAACTTTGGTACCTACTATTACCGCATCTCGTGTCGAGTGAGAGGCCCCACATACCCGCTCGCCGGAATATTCCAACTTAATTGATGATACGCTCTACAAGAGTAAAATTGAGGCTTTAAACAATGAGCAAGTATCGCTTGAGACCCAGCGAACACGATTACTTGAAAAAGCAACCTATAACCCTTCTCGCACTTTGGAACGCATCAAAGAGGTATTTTTAACTGCAAATACAGCCAAAAAAGAATTTCTTACTGCAGAAAATAACAAACGAAGACAATTACTTGGAATTTTACTTTGGAACCATTTAATTGTAGATCAAAAAATCGCTAAAACTACATTCAAAGCTCCCTATTCGTATATAGCAAAAACCACCCAAAAGGGTGATTTTGCAACAATGCTCGGGGACAGGGATTCGAACCCCGATAGCTGGGACCAAAACCCAGAGTCCTACCATTAGACGATCCCCGAATTACGTTCGCAAATACTTACGCATTGCGAGCAGACTCGAGATAAGGGTGAGTAGAAATACTGACCCGAACTGTATCCCGAGCAGGAGGAGTATATGTGATGAAAAGTAGGTTGTCAAGATTGCACTCGACTCAAAAACGACGCTGATATAGGGGTCGAGGAAGCGGAGGGTGAACCATACCGCGACCGCAGTAATGGCACTACTCACGACGCTGAAAATAAGCGATTCGAGGATATACGGTCCACTGATAAACCAATTGGTCGCCCCCACCAGTCGCTTGATCCCGATCTCGGCGCGCTGGGTATAGATTGCGACCCGGATGGTATTGAAGATAATGACAAATGCAATCACGGCAAAGAGTGCAGTAAGTGCATAGGTAAAGCGCTCGACCTGATGCGTAACGGTCTCAATCCGATCGATTGCAGTCTCGGTATCTCCGAATGTTTTCGCTTCGATGATATCCTCGTACTCCGGCACCGAAAGTGCAGCGATGATTTTCTCATAATCTCTCGGCTCGCGCGTCTTCACGATCAGGGTTGAACCGAGTGGATTGGTACCAAGTTCGTCAAGTGATGCGATAATTTCAGTGTTTCCGGAATAGGTCGATTTGAATTCTTCGAGTACTTCCTCACGACTGAGGTATCGCTCTTCGGTTACCTCTGGCAAACCTGAGACGAAGTCGCGCACTTCCGTAATTTTTTCTTCTGGAGCTGCTGGATCAAAATAGATACTTACATCAATCTGATCCTTGACCGAGGTGATCGATCGGTCGGTCAGGACGCGCACGATGATAAGTGTATTGATCGACAGGAGCATGAGCACCAAAATGAGTACAGTCATGACAGACAGGCTCATGTTTCGCACGATATCCTGGAACGAGAATTTGATTATTCGACCTAAAGACATAATAAAATTTCTAATTATTCTAATTGATCTAAATATCCTAACATTTTGAACATTTTTAGAATAATTAGACTAATTAGGTTAATTAGAATAATTTCCCCATTTAAATCCGGTATTTCCCTTCCCGCTCGTCACTTGATACTCGTCCCTCATGCAATACCACGACTCTGCGGCGAAGCTGATTGACGATTTCACGGTTGTGCGTCACGAGCACGATCGTGGTACCGAATTCATTTATTTTTTTCAGAATCTCAATGATTTCCTGCGTATTGATTGAATCGAGGTTACCGGTCGGCTCATCTGCCACGAGAATTTTCGGACGATGCACGAGTGATCGGGCGATCGCTACACGCTGCTGTTCGCCACCTGAGAGCTGATGCGGATAGCGATCCAATTTGTGTGGCAATCCCACAATTTCAAGCACACGCGGAACTACAGCTCCGATACGTGAGCGCTTTTCCCCTGCCACTTCGAGTGCAAAGGCGACGTTTTCTTTTACGGTCTTTTTGGGTAATAATTTGAAATCCTGAAAAATCACGCCGATCTGACGGCGAAGCAAAGGAATATCCGAGAGTCCTATCTTAGTGATATCCCATCCTCCGATCTCGATCGATCCTGCACTTGGTCGCTCTTCGGCAATCAGCATTTTTACCAGGGTCGTTTTTCCAGTCCCGCTTTGTCCTACGATTGAGACAAATTCGCCCGGTTCGATATGGAGGCTCACTTCATTCAATCCCACGCTGTCGCGGGAATAGAATTTGCTGACATTTTTGAGCGTAATCATAGATAACATAGATACGTGAAATACAGTATAACATATCTTTGAATCATGGAACAATACACATGAGACGGGCAGTACACTTTTCAACCTCTTCTGTATTTATTTTCATTAACCTATATAAAATAAAAACTCACAAAACCAATCATTTCACCATTGTTTTCATTTCACATTGTTGCTTTTTTCCCGATGCATCTTCATGATATACTGTAAGCTTAATACTACATATTGATATGCCCACACTTCACATTCTCGGATCGGGAAGCTGCTTTCCGACAACATTACAAAAGGGGCGATTGCCTCCGGGCTATCTGATCGAATGGGGACAATCTTCCCGTTTGCTTTTTGAATGTTCCGAAGGAATTACCCGACGACTGGAAGCGATCGGCGTCTTGCCCGATGATATCGCGCACCTTGCGGTGAGCCACTCGCATCCCGATCATTGCGCCCTACCACAATTCATCCAATCCACACACTGCTCCCGCAGCACCAAACCCGGATTTTCACGGGACGATCCGTCTACGTTTTCGGAATTGCATCTCTACACGTCGAAACATATTATCAAAAACCTTCCGATCCTCAACAAAATTCATTTTCAAGAGACGGTCGCCGGAAAAACCGCAGGTCTCGTATTCCCGATCATTCATCCGCATGAACTTCCTGCGCCTGATTCAATCGCTCTGCCTGAAGGGGCCACACTCACTGCAGCGCATGTGTATCACGGATTCGGCAAAGTCGATGCGCTCGCGTTCCGCCTCACGCTTCCGTCGGGCATAGTTATCGCGTATTCGGGAGACACGGGCATGTGTGATGGAATCATGGACATCGCCCGGGGTGCTGACATATTCATTTCAGAAGCATCGACCTTGATCGGGGACGACACAGCTGCACACGTCTACGGACACCTGAATCCGAGACAAGCGGGTGAGATCGCGCGACAAAGCGGGGTCAAACAATTGATTCTCACCCATTATGCCGGATTTGATTCGCCCCGTGCCATGAAAAAAGACTGTAAACGAAGCGGCTTTGCCGGGAAAATAATCATTGCGATGGATGGAATGAAACTGCGCATACCATAATAAATCCTGCACCAGAACGGTTGCAGGGTTTATTTCGTAGCATCAGGCTTCAGATTGAGACAGACCGAATTCATACAATACCGCATACCGGTATCCGTGGGTCCGTCGGGGAATACATGTCCCAAATGCGATCCACAATGCGCACATACGATTTCGGTGCGGCGCATGCCATAACTCTCATCAGTGATTTCACTGACCGCACCCGGAAGCGCCGTATCAAATGACGGCCAGCCCGTGCCTGAATCGAATTTGGCATCAGAAGAAAACAACGGACTGTCACATACTTTGCAGTTATACGTTCCCTTGGTTTTTTCATATAACAATTCTCCCGAAAATGGAGCCTCGGTTCCTTTTTCACGTAATACGTGATATTCCTCTGGTGTTAATTTGTCTTTCAATTCTTTTTCGTCCATATGATTATAGTTCGGAGCCAATAGCAAGAAAGTTCATAAAAAAAATGTATTTTCCTACTCACTCTTGGCTTCTGTCTGTGAACTTACTAATAATTCTTTAAATTGTTTCTGTAATTTATCGAGCTTTGGCTTGATCACCAGCGCGCAATACGGTTTGTCCTTATGATGCTCGTAATAATTATGGTGATAGTCCTCCGCTTCGTAAAAAGTTGTCGCCGGGACCACTTCCGTAACCACCGGATGATCGTATGCATGACTCTCATTCAGTTCCGCGATAATTTTTTCAGCTGTATGTTTTTCTTCATCATTTGAGTAGAAAATTGCTGATCGGTACTGAGTGCCGACGTCCGCACCCTGCCGATTGCGCGTGGTCGGGTCATGGGTATTGAAGAATACCGCGAGCAAATCGTCGTATGAAATAATTGATGGATCGTATTCGATCTTGATCGCTTCTGCGTGTCCGGTCGTTCCCATACTTACCGCCTCATACGTCGGATTCGGGACTCCGCCTCCGGTATACCCCGGCACGACTGAGACGACACCTTTTAGTGCCTTAAATACCGCTTCAGTACACCAGAAGCAGCCATTTGCGAAAACTGTGGTTTTGAGTGGGTGGTCCATATAAAGCTAGTATAGAACAGGAATGAAACTTAAACAAATTTAAATCACCCTGCTAAGGTGATTTAATGTGAGCCGACATCGGGGAAATCTCACCATTCCACGAAAACCTTCGGGTTTTCGTGTACTTTCCTCAGCATGTGAAACCTTACGGTTTCACCCTTCCCTCGGTTCGACCCTGCTCATCCAAACCAATAATAAACACGTGCTTAAGCACGTGTTTATTATTGAGCCGACATCGGGGATCGAACCCGAGACCTACAGTTTACGATACTGTCGCTCTACCAGCTGAGCTATGTCGGCGCGTGACTTATACGTCGAAAGTTGAACATCATAAAGTCCAGAGAAAATACTAAAATATCTGACTTTTGACAAAGAGTAGTGTAACGAATGTTAAGTGAAATGTCAATTGAGCGGGATACGAGAATCGGACTCGCTTCTCTGGCTTGGGAAGCCAGCATAATACCATTATACTAATCCCGCATGAAAACGTCCGGCTGTGTTACGCCGGACGTTTTATTATTCCATGGTTCCGGTAGTTTCGACTGTCTGCACCTCTGGAGTACTGGTCGGCGCAGTCGTCAATTCTTCAAACGGATTCCTGAGACCTTTTGATACCTTGATTTCAGCTGAAAGCAATCTACCATTCATATAGTCTGCAAATGGTGCGGTGTCATTCTCATTAGTTGCGAATAGTATATGTCGTGCTTTTACTTCTTTGACACTTTCTCCGGTTGTTGCATCTTTGGTCGTGCGGATATCATCAACACGGATGATGTGATAGCCGAATTCGGTTTCCACCAATTCAGAAGCGAGTTCACCTTTTTTTAGAGCAAATGTTGCTTCTTCGAATTGAGGTACCATTGCCCCCGGACCAAACCATCCCAAATCTCCGCCCTGATCTTTGGTACTGTCTGATCCGAATTCACTTGCCAGCTGTTCAAATTTTTCCCCTTTCTTGATTCGGTCAAGCACACTTTGTGCCTTAGTCTTGATTTCTTCTTTTGCATTCGGATCACGCACCGAATCCAAATATACGGTTGATAGCTTACTCTCAAGTTCTGCAGGGTACACAATCTTCTGTACGAACTCATCAAGGTTCCAGCCGTAGCGCCCTGAAATTTCCTCATCTGCTTTCTCACGGTTTTCAAAACTCGGCAACAATTTCGTATCGACGATGGTATTGAGTTCATCCT
>CAZNAO010000003.1:0-3166 GCA_964571295.1 uncultured Gammaproteobacteria bacterium
GGCCATCCGTAATTTTTTCCTTTTTCGATAATATTCAATTCATCCGGAGGAATATTGTCGCCGAGGAGATCGCGCCCCATCTCGGTCGCCCAGAGTTTTCCATCAACAGGATTGAGGTCCATAAATACCGAATTGCGAAGTCCGGTCGCATACGGAGTGAGCGTCCAGGTACCTCCCACATTGCGCAATTCCTGAATACTTGCCCGCACGGACGACTCTTCATCGCATACATTGCACGATGACCCGATCGAGACCAATAACTCCTGGTCCGGACCATACGCAAGTGAGCGCGTATAGTGGGAACCGGTACCGGCATTCAAAGTAACAAGCGTAGTCATCTGACCCTCCGTAAATGTGGTTGGTTCGCCAGTCTCCGTATTATAGGTGATATCGACTGAAGAAATACGGTCTTCTTCTGCGATATAGAGACGATTGGGATTCGCACTATCAAAAAGCAGTCCGTGCGGATTATCAAGGCCGGTTACAATATCAATCATCCTGCTCGCCTGCCCGTTCTCGGTCATGATAACCGAAATCTTTCCTTCCTTAGGACGCGAGACCCAAAAATTGCTATAGCGATCATAGAGAAGCACGCGCGCACCGGACAGATCACTCGCAAAAACCTCGATCGAAAATCCGGAAGGTGCATGCAGCGGGCTTGGGCTGTCCGGTTGATTCACCAGGTCTTCAATCGGATACGGTGGATTGAAAAACGCAGGACCAGCACCACGGAGATGTGCATAATAAAAATATCCGGCATATGCGCTGATTCCCAACGCAAGTATGAGAGGGATAATAATGAGGCTTTTTTTCATAAGAGTATATTACCCGATAAATCGCCGAATTGATCGGCTGATAAAAAATGAAGTTGATAATGATGCGGAAAAATGTCCGCCACGCCGCCGGGCAGTAGAATGGCACGCAAGCTGTTCTACAAAAGCTTCAAGCGCAGGTACTGATACTATCATATCATCTTTTGCATAGATAATAAACAGTTTTTTAGGATCAAAGTTGTCGACATGCGCACTTGGGTTAAAAAACCCGGCATCATGTCCCAGTCGGTCAAAATCACTATCTCGAAATCGATACGCTTCGCCAAATCCTTGACCCAAAAAAGACTTCATCCACTCGAGTGATTCAACAGTATTCCCCAACTCCTGCACCCAATCTACGACAGGAGACAATGCTATTGCGTGATCGACTTCAGGATGAAGTGAGGAAAGTAGGGCAACCGTTCCCCCAAAGCTCGCACCTAATACAGTGACATGCTGTACCTTCGGAGTATATACGGCACCATCATATGCGCTTACGAGAGTTTCGGTTTTAACTGCCCGAACGACATCGAGAATATCCTCAGTCGGATCATGATCGAGAAATCTGCCACCGCTCTCCCACGTCCCGCGATAGCGGGGATGGAATACCCAAAAACCCTTATGTGACCAATATTCAAGTACGCGCCGTTTCGATGGAACGCTGGGCAATCCGTCGCATACGATAATTGCCCGCTCACCTTTTCCGTTCCGTGGAGGAAGAAATTCACAAATAATGTCAGTCTCAATGCGAGTACGAAGAGTGTACATAGACAAAAAATTCTAAGTTCAAAGCTCTAAATTCAAACCCTTTAACCATTTTAACATGTTATGTAAGCTTTAAAATTTGAACACGTAACTTAAGTTCTGAGTCTCCATCCGATCGAAAACAGTCTCCAGACCAACGCGCCGAAGACAACGATAAGTCCTACAATCACAAACCAGCCGATCACGGCACTTCCCTCACGAATACCTACCATGGCATAGCGGAGTCCGTCGACAAAATAGAAAAACGGATTGAATTTCACCAAGACCTGCACGCGTTCAGGAAGCATGGTGATCGAATTGAATACCCCGCCAAGGAACGTCAGGGGCGTGATGATAAACACATTTAGTACTGAAAGCTGTTCGAAATTTTGTGCCCAGAGCGCGACCAATAATCCGAGGAGTGAAAAAATAATCGCGACCGCAATCGTGTAGAGTAAAAACAATCCGAGATGCGTAATAGTCGCGGCACTAAACACAAGCGCGATCACGTACACGCCAAACCCGACGATTACTCCCCGAGCCACTCCCCCGATCACATAACCGAGAATCATTTCAAAATGTGACAAAGGCGCCACGAGAATTTCTTCGACATGTTTTGCGAAACGCTGAAAATAGAGCGATGACGACGTCTGTGCAAATGACGAGCCGATCAGATTGAGCATGAGGATTCCCGGCAATACGAAATCGATATACGTAACCCCCGCAATCGTATCGATCCTGCTTCCGACCACGACACCGAAGATCAGGATATAGAGAAGCGCATTGATCCACGGGCTGAGCAGGGTCTGGATATACACCCGAAATGCGCGCTGGATCTCGCGCTCGACAAATGTTTTGAGTCCGATAGTATTCATAAAAAGTAGTATTATTTCTTCTGTGCGGTAAGCGAAAGGAATTTCGCTTCAAGCGAGCTTCCATCTTTCACGAATTCGGATTTCGGAGCGTCGGCAATGAGTTTTCCTCCATCGATAATCGCAATGCGCTGACAGAGTTCTTCGACTTCCTCCAGATAATGCGAGGTAAACATGATCGTCTTCCCCGCCCCATTGATTTCTTTCAGGTATTTCCAGAGCTCAAGCCGAAGTTCCACATCGACCCCGGCTGTGGGCTCGTCAAGGATCAGGAGTTTCGGATCGTGGATCATGGCACGCGCAAGCATGACGCGTCGTTTGAGCCCTCCGGAAAGTTGTCCGAATGGCTTGTCTTTGTGCTGGCCAAGATCAAGGATACGGAACAATTCTGCCATGCGATGTTTCCGGTCAACGGAATTCATTCCGTAATACCCGCCCACAAACCACAATATTTTTTCAGCTGGAGCGAAAATGTCGACATTGAATTCCTGGGGGCACAGTCCGACAAGCATGCGCGCAGCCCGGTATTCTTTTTCCACGTCCTTGTCAAAAACCTTGATGGTACCCTCGGTAATTCGCCCGATTCCGGTGATCGCGCTGATCGTAGTGGTTTTCCCTGCCCCGTTTTTTCCCAAAAAACCAAAAAATTCACCCGGCTCGACAGTAAGTGACAGATGATCAACGGCAGTCTTCTGTTCGTATTTTTTGGTGAAATTCACGATTTCTAATGCATGCATA
>CAZNAO010000003.1:3266-46016 GCA_964571295.1 uncultured Gammaproteobacteria bacterium
ACTTTTTGGAAGAGTAGTGTTATACTAAATACAAGCATCATTTTTAATGTCTTTCTATGCCAAAAACAGCATCTCTCTTCCTGCGGATCGGCCTTGCCGGAGCATTTGCCTACGCGACTGTTTCATCGTTCCTCTATCCGGAAATCTGGGCAGGATTTATCCCGCTCTGGATCACGAATATCGTGCCCGCATCTGTCCTCCTCCCTATTCATGCAACGGTTGAAGGAATTTTGGCACTGTGGCTACTATCCGGAAAATATACCTACTGGGCGGCACTTCTTGCGGTCGTCATGCTTACGGCAGTAGTTATCGCGAATATCCAGGCGTATGACATCGTATTTAGGGATATCGCGCTCATATTTGCGGCACTCGGACTCGCAGCACTACATAAGGAATCGAAGACAATCGCATAACATAGTACGATAAAAAAATTGAATAGCGCGCTATTCAATTTTTGATTTTGTCAGACTTTTTCAACCCCGCACTACCGCGCGAATAAGGGCCTGTGAATTCACATCGCTCCGATATGAATATTCGGGATGCCATTGCACTCCCGAGATTGCGAGACTCTCGTGTTCCAGCGCTTCTATGATCCCGTCAGTGCTTCGTGCCGCGATCTTCAATCCCTGGCCCAATTGTCGAACACACTGGTTGTGAAGCGAATTGACTGAAATATGCGTAGTATCCGGGTAGATGCGGGATAAAAACGAGTCGGGTTCGATTGCGATATCATGCGACATCTTTTCTTTCTCATGATCAGATTCGCGATGCAGAAGCGTACCGATATTTTCATAACCGGAATGAAGATTCTGATAGAGCGATCCTCCGAAAAATACATTGATGAGCTGCATTCCCCGACAAATTCCAAACACCGGTTTTTCCAATGAAACTGCAGCCTGAAGCAGTCCGAATTCGATTTCGTCCCGATATTGATAGGACTGTACGGTATCGTACTTCACTTCTTCACCATAATATTTGGTATTGATATCCCCGCCTCCGGTAAATACCACCATATCGACCATCGCGACCATCTCACACAGCTCTTCCTTGGAAAATTGAAGTGCGGGAACGACAACAACAAGTGCCCCTTCATGATGAAATGGGTACACTTTGTAATCATGTACCACAAGCGAGGGAAACCCGAAAAAACGATCGGTTTCCGATTCATTATGATGTGACGTAAGTAATATTCGTTTCATAAAGTCTGACTCCGGAATCAATAAAGTTGAAAAAGAATACCATCGTGGAGCAAAGTTGTCAATTAAAAAACAGCTCTACAGAGCTGTTTTTAGTATACAGTTAGTATAGCATCAGATAACAAAACCATCGTAGAGATGCGCACACTACGTCTCTATGATTTGCGATTCCCTTTCATGAGCATCTGAACCGCATGGTCAAACGATCCTGCGGTCACGATTTCACCTGAATTGACGAAGAATATCTCATCCGCATTTTCGATGGTATTCAGCCGGTGAGCGATGATGACTTTGGTCGTGGTCGAAGGGAGTTTTTTGAGGATATTCTCCAATATCTGTTCGGTCACCGTATCGATATTTGCCGTCGCCTCGTCAAGAATGAGAAGTTCGGGGCGGCGAAGTACTGCACGCACGAATGCGATGATTTGTTTCTGCCCAAGACTGATCGCGTCACCGGTTCCTGAAATCGAAGTCGAGAGTCCTTCAGGAAAACGTGCGAGCAATTCATCAAGTCCGATTTCTTTCAGGATTTCAAGCAGTTGTTCTTCTGAATACGATTCGTACTCATGATTTCCATACACGAAATTGTCGCGAAGCGATCCGGCGAATAGGAATGGATCCTGCAAGATAAAACCGATTTTTCGCGTACGCTCGCGGTCGGTATATGACCGTATATCTCGTCCTCCGAAATATACAGTTCCCTGGGTAGGGTCATAAAGTCGGGCCATGAGAGATGCGGTGGTAGTCTTGCCGCCGCCGGTCGGGCCGACCAGCGCATAGGTCTTCCCCGGATGCAGTGCAAAACTGATATCATGCAGTACTTCTTTCCCGCCGGGATACCCGAAATGGACATGGGTGAATTCAAGCAACGCTTCCGAAGTCGAAGTCTCGGGAGAATCAATGACATCTAGATCGCTCCGAAGCGATAGTATGTCAGAAATCCGGTCCCAGCTCGCAAGCGCCAGCTGGAACTGCGCCCACAGACTCGCGATATGACGCAATGGATCGTAGAATCTGGATACATAGGTAAGGAAACTGATGAGAAGACCGAGAGTGAAATTACCCGCAACAATCAAATGAATACCGTAAGCAAGAACGATAAGCTGGGCGATATTCGAAATGAATCCGTATATCGGAGTCAAAAACATAGTATTCACGATCCCCGCTTCGACGGCAGTCGCATAGTTTTTCTCATTCGCCTCCCTGAACTTCTTCCTGAAAAAATCCCGGCGGTTGAACGCAACGATCATCTTGAAATTATGCACGCTCTCCTGGATCTCCGCACTGAGTTCCCCGGTAGTCTGGAGATTGGCAGAATTTTTCCGCTTCACGTAGGCCGAAATCGCAAGCGTAAAGATAAGGAGTCCGACTGCGGGCAAGAGTGCGGCACCACCCAGTCTGACATTGATGGACAGGACAAAAATCCCGGCGCCGATAATCATGAAAAAATTCCCGATGAACTGCATGAGCGCCTGCGAAAAAAACTGGTTGAGTTTGTCCGTATCATTGTTAATGCGTGAGATAAGGTCTCCTGCTTTATTCTGATTGAAGAATGCGACCGGCAATTCCTGAAGTTTCAAAAATACGCGATTGCGGAGCGTGAACAAGATACGCTGCCCTATCCCGCCCATGGTTTTGGTCTGGATGTAGCTTGCGACAAGTGCTACCGCATACATGACTAAGATAATCGCGGAGTAGATCAATACTCCCCGCATATCTCTCACGGCGACAATATATTTGTCTACCGCGTGCCCGATCAGAAGCGGAACCACGAGATTGATCCCCGAATTGATAATAATTGCAGCAAACGCAATCGTGAGCTGCAACTTTTCCGATAAAAGCATCGGCAGAAAATCCTTGAGGGATTTCACCTGTGCTTTCTTGTCTTTGGGAGTGGTGGTATTAAGCGTGTAATTCATAGTGGCTGGTACTCTCTTGAGAATTAAATATCTGCACGTATTCGGGCGAGGATTTCATAAGTTCCTCATGGGTTCCTCGGGCCAATACCTCTCCTTCCATAAGAAGGATGATCTGGTCGTAGCCCGTAACCGATGCGATTTTCTGCGTGACCGAGATCATAGTGAGGCCAGGATAATTTTTGGCAATGTTTGCAATGATACGCGCCTCAGTCGTACGGTCGACGCGTGCCGTGAAGTCGTCAAGCAAGAGAATTTTGGGATCAAGCGCTAACGCCCGCGCAAGCATGATTCGCTGTTTTTGTCCGCCGGAGAGCGTTCCTCCGCGCTCGGACACAATCGTATTCTGTCCCTGAGGCAGGGCATCGATAAAATCGCGCAGTTCCGCGGTTTCGATCGCTTTCTCCAAATTCTCATCGCTTACCTGTCCCCCGAACGCGATATTCTGTTTGATGGTCATATTGAAAATAATGCTGTCCTGGAACACGAATCCGATCTGGCGGTGAAGCGATTCCTTATGATAGTCGTCAAGCGGACTCCCGTCATACAACACCTTCCCCTCTTGAGGAGAAAATAATCCGATTAGCATATAGAGAAGCTGCGTTTTCCCGGCAGCGGTAGGACCAATGATTGCGGTTTTTTCACCCGGCCGTATATGGAATGATGCTTTTTTCAGGACCTGCCGCTCGCCATAGGACACTACGGCGTTCTCGACTTGTATATCCCCGGTCAAGTCTGCCATGATGGTTCCTGTTTCTTTTTTTTCTTCCGAAGTGAGCAATGCGGAAACGCGTCCATAGGATGCGGTTGCCTGAGCAATGATATTGCTCATGAATCCGAGCACAAAAATTGGGAAAATGAATATCGCCACATAACTGTTGAATGCCGCGAAATCTCCGAGAGTCATGCGGTCACTGATGACAAAATGTCCGCCAAGCGCCAAGATAATGAGGCTTCCCATACCTCCGACAAAGGTAACGATCGGGATCAATCCCGCGAACAGCGTGAGAATCTTCATTCCTACATCCTTAGCATCGGTATTCGCTTTCTCGAATTTGTCGGTCTCCTTCTTGGTGGAATTCAAGACACGGATCAATGCGGATCCGAGAATGCTTTCATTGATTACCCGGTTGAGCCAGTCGATAATCGTACGGCTTTGCAGGAATAAGGCGCGGACCTTCTTCAAAGTCAGAAAAAACGTAATGCCGATAATCGGAATTATGGTGAGGACTGCGAGTGCCAGCTTCCAATTGATCGTCATGAGAAATGCCGCTGATCCGAGGATAAGCACAAGTGAAGAAATGATCGAGACAATGGCCTGGGAAACGAACAGCTTGATCGAATCAATATCACTCGTGAGATTGGTCAGGATCGTACCCGGCGTCACCTGCTCGATATATGCATAGCTCTGGAGTGAAATTTTTTCTGCGGTCTTCTCCCGGAGATCGCGCGCTACCCGCTCGGACGTATATACCTGTACCACACTCTGAAGTCCGGTAAAGAGAAAAATAAAAAAAGCGGCGAAGAAAAATTCGACTACGGTCCGGGACAGTTTGAAATTCCCGATCACATAGGCATCAATGCCGTGCGAGATGATCTTCGGCAGCAATAAATTAAGCAGATTCGCCGCGACTGCAAGGAGAATGAGTGCGATCACGAATTTTTTATACGGCGCAAGGAGAGCGAAGATATTCGGCCCGCGCTCCGCTTGCCGAACAAGTTGCTTCGGTAATGGCTGCGGAGTGGTTTTTTCTGATTTCATAGAATTTATTCTAGATTCTTTCGAATTTTTTCCTGGAGTGTCAGGATGAGTTCAAGCTCGCGATCGGTAAGTGGTTCAAAAATTTTGGCAAGTGAAGTGGCGTGCGCATTTCTCGCTTCCGCAAGTTTTTCTTTTCCTTTGCCAGTAATCGACAGTTTCAATTTCCGCCGGTCAAGTGCATGTTCTACCCGCTCAAGCATGCCGTCCTTCACTAGACTGTCGACAAGTTGCGTCACCGCGGACGACGACATGGAAAAACGCCCGGCCAAATCTTTGATACTTGATTCGTGGTGAATGGAGACGGCATACAGGATGCCCATCTGTGCCCGGGTCGGAAGATCTTTATGTTCATGTTTCGAAAATGCCAGCCGCTTGATCGCATGCATGGCATCGATAAACTGGAGGATGCTGTGATGTCTGTCCATAGGACTCTGCTGGATAATTTAAGTAAGATACTTAATAATATAGCAACTTAATTAAATATTGTCAATGCAATAAAAACGGCTCGAGCCGTTTGCATATTGTTATATATAATTTAGTATCAAAATGAAATAAAACAATTCCGGCACAAGGGCTCATACGTGAACGTCCCGTCATCCGGAATGACCGGCGGCATCCCGTCGGTCAGGGGAATTCCCTTACTGTATACCTGCGTATGCGTCGCAGAAAAATTCTTGCATTCATTGCATACGGCCCGTTTGTATCTCACTTCTTTCGGACCAAGCTCAAATAATTTCTTGATCATCTGAAACATCTCGCCCCGATAATCGGTATCAAGTCCGGAAATAATGACGTCAGTGCCCTGCGATAACAATTTTCCTACATACAAGGCATCGAGAGGATCGAACATGTGAATCTCATCAATCCCGACAACAGACCATTCAGTATCTGCAATTTCTTTCAAAGATGAAATTTTTTGAGCCTCCAGGAACAATCCGCTTCGCGACTCAATTTTACTATCCCGCACGTTGCGTACGGGCTGGAACAATCCGAATTTGGCATTCGTATATTTGAGCGGAGAAAAATGACTGATAAGGTCAAACGATTTTCCGCTTTTCATGGGTCCGAGGATGAGCGTCAGATGCATAACACGGTTTTACGTTTCGACTGCCGTACAGACATGTTCCCGGCAGACCGCGCGGTAATCTTCGATCTTCGGAGGCAGGTCGCAGTCATACTGCTGACCCGACGTTATGGTCATCTGCAATTCATTATATCCATTGATGGTGGCTTCGCTCGTATCCCTATGGATCGCATGGACGCTGCCGCATGGATCATACAAGGCATCGGTAAGAATGCACTCACGGTCGCTTGAACACACGCCGGCACCAAAAGGCGAAGGAATCCCTGATTTCAATTCCTCTTCGGTCGTTTCTCTTGAGGAAGCGCATCCGGACAATACGAGTAATCCGAAAAAAACAAGCGCATATACTGACAAGCGTCGGAACATAGATAACTTATGAATTCAATTTTTTATCTGCAAAAATCGCCTTGTATTTGTCCCAATACGCGTATCCGAGATACATGGTGAGGAGGGTGACGATAACGCCGGTCGTGACATACGGTGGCGCGACCATGGTATTGTATACGATAACCCCGACGCAGATCGGCGCGAGAAACAGGAGTGCGAGTGCGGGCAAAAATCCGAGGATAAGCATAATGCCCACTACGACCTCAGTAACCTTGATCATCTGAAATATTCCCATATCCCAGAGCTGCATCATGGTAGGTGCCATCGGAGCAGGAACATTCTGCATCTCGGGACCTGCCATGAGTCCGGTAACCCCGCTCATGAGTATAAACAATCCCAAAATGATTCGAATCGTGACCACGAGTTTACGATTGCGAAAATTCATAGTAACCAAAGGTTAAAAATATATGGGTATCGTACCTGATACCACTCCCTGCCGCAATACCCTGGTATTATTCCGCTTTCTCGAGATTATCCTCGAATGCAGTCCTGAACGATGAAACCAGGTATGGAATAGTACTCACCATGGAAGCTTCATTATTGTAGAGGAATCCATTGGCGCTCCAATTATTGGTTCCAAATAAAACGATTCGGTCATCAGCCAAAAGCATATGATGATGCAAAAACGGATTGAAATCATGAAGCGTAGAAGTAGCCATATCGTGAACTCGCTTCGCATCAGTCACGACTTCAAGCGTATCCAAGCGCGAGCGTTGGCCCTCAGCCATCAAATCCGGAATCACCGAATACTCTTCTCCGGCAGTTGAGTCGTCGGTCAGGAGCTGGACAGATATATGATTACGCGCTTGGCGGATGAGTGCACGGGAAATTCGGTCGTCCGTAACATTCCAGATCATACCGCGTATACGCTGCTCGGCATGAGAGATAATGTCGAGAGTGCGATCGCGGAGACCAGGCGGAAGAGCATTCGGGGGAGAAAACCAGATTTCGAGATCCCCTTCCGGATATCTGATACGGGCGGCAAATGGATTTCGCGGGGGCAGCAGTTGGGACGAATCTGAAGTCGCCTCCTGATAGAGCCGGTCGAACTCCTGGCCAAATACCCGGATAATCTCAGGGCGGGTTGTTTGCAATAAAAAACTGGAATCATATCGCTCCTGCAATTCGGTAAAGTTGTATGATCCAAACAAAAGTACTGTGCCAGGAAGACCACGGTCGACGATCAAAAACTTATGATGCATGGAACCACGCAAAGGATCATAGTCGATACGGCTGATATCTTCGGGCAGGCCCGAAAAGACGGCTGTGTGCACATCCGACCGGGAAGCGCTGAGTAAGAGCGTGATCGCAACACCACGCTGTGCTGCTCGATACAATGCATCATGGATCCGGGGATGATTGATCGAATACACCGCGACCTCAATACGGGTACTCGCGTGGTCAATCGCCGATACGATGACATCCGAAAACACCGTCCCGTCAAATTCGGTATTGAAAAAAAGCTCTCCTGAAAAAGATTCGGACACCTCAATGGTTTCGGCAGGTGTAAAAACGGCCGAATCTGAAGAAGAAAGACGGAACTGAGGGATAAACTGGGCACATAGTGCGAGTACCACGACGAGGCACAGGCACGGGATAGCCCATAAGATCCAATTGAAATTACGTGAGGCGCGTGAGGGTATTCGCGAGGACATAATGCTGGGTATACGGAAGAGAATCATTGTTCACACGAGAAAAAGTGACGATAATCGAACGCGGCAACGCATGACTGAGCGACTGTATCATATCACGAATGCGGGGATAGTTGAGGTCAAGCCAAAAATTATCAATGACGATAAAGACCGGTGTCGTAGCAATGCAGTGAAGCACGTGAAGCGCAAAGGCCTGAATCGGATTTGTCAATATGCCTGCAGCCGGAACATTGTAATTGCCGTCGGGAGCCACCAATTCGACAATCGCCGGGTACTGATTCATGGCGAGAAGTGCGGCAGCGAACGCTTCGATCGAGATATCTTCCTTCACCCGTCCCAAAATAAATTCGGTCAGGCTTCGTTCAATTCTGATTGAGGGATCGAAAAAATGAATGCCATGCGGCATATGATTTTTCCATTGTGAAAAATCAAGGCGCGCACCAGCAGCCATAATCGTAATCGCACGAGGCGTATACGCGGAGACTCCGGCAAATATTTTCGCAAGCGAACTTTTGCCGATAAGATTCTCTCCCTCGATCAATATTCGGTCTCCCGGATGAAATACAAAATCCATCTCCCGATAATACGTCCCTTCGGAGAAAAATTTGATTTTGCGTGCATGGAATCGAAGTACGGCTTCAGTCAAGACAATACGCGGGTCAGGCCGTGAGAAGAGGCCCGCCGGGCGAACGGTCAAAAAAAGTCCGAGTCGTGCGGGAAATAAATACAGCCCGACCTTGCACGCCTCAGTCAGTGCCCGGGATGCATAGACAAAAAGAAAAATTAGGACCAGCCGATGCCCGGCGCCTGATGAACCGATAAATGAAAGGAAACGGTCCGGTGCCATATGGACGAGAAGAGAGAATACGAGCACGAGAACAAATATGAATGCATATCCGATTCTCATGAAGATGTCCCGCCGGATACGAAAAAAAGAATCGAAATCCACGAGCCGATCGAAAGCGGCAAGCACGCGACGCTCCTGTCCGAACCGGGCAATAAAATCAGTATCTGAAGCATTGGTCTCGATATCGCGCATGATCCGGGAGTAATACGTCACTTCTTGGCTCGCCCAATACCGGGAGAATACATAGGCAAGAGCCGCCACGGCAACGGCAGTGGTGATATACGCAAGAGAGATCCACAATACGGAAAATTTTCCGAGATGTGCAAGAACGCCGATCATGATGCCGTACAATACGAATCGGCAGATGCCGAAAAACACATTCGACACTCCAAGAGAGACGAGCGGAAGGTGATACGAAATCTGTGCCATCAATTCAGCCCGTGAACGGGACAATAAGGACGCCGAATGCCGGTACAGATAGGAGGCAAAGAGGCGTCTGCGGATGCGATTGGCAAAAAGTACGACCAGCGAACGCTCATATTTGAGTGCGAAAAAAGAAACGAGAAGAAAAACGCCGATGAGAATCGCGATTACCGGGATGAAATGCCGGTGTATGAAAGACGGGATATCAAAAGAAATATAGTATCGGCCAAGTATGATCAGTGCCGCTTCAAGAATAGCCCGGACAAACAAAAGTGCACATAATCCGATCACCAAATGATGGTGAGTTTTCAGAAAATTCCAAAGATACTGGTACTGAAGGCGTCCAAGCTCGATCATGCGCCAGGTATGCACTTCCTTTCGCGCACGCCGCAGCAGTCGCGCCTGAGCGCGCATATTCTTCGAAGACAGATCAGGTGCGTTCATAATGAAATTGCGTATACGAATGATACAGTGACTGTATGCCGAGATCGCGAATCACAGCTGACAGCAGTCGACGATTCCGGGGAGTGTAGCGTCCGAAATAAAATTCAGTAAGAATAACGAAAAAACGCTCGGACAAGTGCCTGATTTGCGCCGAATCATTGATCTGCGGCTTGCTTCGCATGATTTCTTCAAACTGAACCGTGAAATTACGGGTGGGTTGCCGCATGATGCGCGCCAGAATCGCACGCTTCTGCCATTCGGTCTTATGCTTATCGCGCAAAAGTCGCTTCCAGGTACCGAGTATCGTGCGCACATACCCATCCTCGAGACTGATACGTCCCCTCGAAAAACGGTATCCGAGAAACGAAAAGTCACCGGACATAGGGCCCCTATAAAACTTATCGTGATTGAGTTCGAGGCCTCGGACCTGAAGATCTTCTTTCAGACGTACGCTGAGACTCTCAACAGTGTCCGGATTCGGATCGGCAATCGCGAGATCGTCCCCCACGCGGACATAAAAAGATGCTTGTTTCTGATATCGATAATCAAGATCGGTCAAATATAAATTTGCAAACACCGCAATCAGGGGCACGCCCTGCACGATACCGCGATCCATGAATCGGATCGTACCCGCGGTATACAGAGGGTTCACGATAAACAGTTTGAGCAGTTCACGTACCTCGGGATCAGGGACAACCCTGGCAAGCTGTTCCAAAAGAATATTCGTATCCAAAAGATTGGAATAATTATGCAGGTCAACGATAAGACAATGATCGGTCGGATAATACCGGCGATAGCGGCGGGCAAAGAGATACGCGGCAATCGACGGCGGACGCCCCGGGCGATACGAAAACAGGCGGTCGGAAAAATGACGCTCGAATAAAGGAGCGACGACGCGATAGAGTGCCTGCGCTTTCACGCGCTCTTTGAGCGTATATACAAAAATGTCCCGGCTCTTTGCGGGATTATGTTTCTTTGGAATCTGGAGCAATAGTGCCGGGTCGATCGGTTTTCTCTCGAGAAGCTCATCTCGCACAGTCAATAACAATTCAAGTGAATCAAAATCGTAATCAAGAATCGTGTAGTTATCAATACCGTGATACCTCGATTCCTTGCCGTCTTCGGCGAATTTTCCAACCAGATCCAGATATGCTCCTTCCAAATTCTTGGCCGATATAATAGCTGACAACATACGGTATACAATCATCCCCTAGGATGTCGGGAAGAATTTCTACCCGACATACGTATATCCAATGAGGTTCTTCAAAAGCTTCGCACACTTTTTGTATCTTTAACAAATCGCCAGATTTCACAAAGCCAATGCCGATGGCTATCCGTGTTGTGGAATCAGGGCGACTGCCGGCATCCTGCAAAAGCAGGTAGTAGGGAATGATTGTAAAGAGTACGTTATATACAAATGAGTATAGCCTATTTGAAACGTGCGATCAAATATCAACACAGACACACTTATGACGCACCAAAAGTTTTTGAACGAGTACGTTTGCCGACCGCAACCGGGTCACGAAACTTTCGACTGAGGTGCTGCTTGCCCGAAATGCGCCCAATAGGTTTTGCTGAAGCACGACCCGCCTCATCTGACTTAGGCTGTGTCTTTTTTTGCGCGTCCAGATAATTTTTATACCATTTTTTCATAGGAATACCAGCATATCATGATTTTTGGAAACATCAAAATGGAGACATCATTCCTCAAAACCTTGCAGTAATTTCAACGCTTGAGAGCGGGAGAAATTCGCCGATTGCCAGGGGATGTCAGGCTGCCCCAGTTTGTCTCTGTCTTCCTGAAGCGCCTCCCGTAAAATCCTTTTATCGTCGCCGGTCACGTTGGTATAGAGCCAGATTTTCCACGCTTCTGCATCAGACGAAAGACCTGCAACATAGGATGCATCAATTTTACCGATAGCGCGATACCTCTCAAGGTTAACGCTCGCGATAAGCGCGTCAGGGTTCATCAGATTGATAACCGCCAAGAATGCGATGACCGAAAGCAGAGTACCAAACGCGAAAAACTGCTCTTGTTTTGACCCTATGAATTTTACGGCAACGAGGACAAACAAGGCCGCAAGCAAGATAATGAATCCAATCACATAAAAACGCAAGGTCGTCATTCCATACGCATCGATATACAATGACAGTCGTTTGAAAGCGGAGAGGATCACGATCCCGACTTCAGCGATAAGTATGAGAGCAGGTACGAGGAACTTCGGGTTATTTTTTGAGGTTGTACGGGCATACGTTTCTGAAGCGAGCAACAGCACTAGGGTGATCGCTGACACTGCCAGTAATTCCCAAAAACCGCGGCGCGCATATTCAGAATACGTAAAACTGGCAGTACTAATTTGTGCCTCTCCTCCAAATAGATACGTTATTTGAAAACCGATAAATAACACAAATAATACTGAAATAAGTCCCAAAAATACCATCACTTCTATTCCTTTATCCGACCGTGCTGTAACTGATGATTGTTGCAGAGACTTCGGTTCAACATGCTTGGGAAAAAATATATAGGAAAGAAAGCCCAAAGACGCCACAAACGCGAACACGAGAAGCAAGATGTATCTGAAGGTACTTTCCGAAATATGTACGTTGATAATACCCTTCATGAATTGCCCGAAAGCCAAATCTGCCTGTGAAAATAAGATACCAAAGAGCACCAATATCGGTACCGCCATAAGTACGCCTTTCAGCACGCGCAACCCGGTTTCCCGATGCTTGAGACTGCTATGGATCTGTCCGATTTTGGACATAGTAAACCAGCTTCTTCCTACCATGCGCAATGGTACGAGAATGAGTACCGAGATATATTCCCGTAATTTCAATAGAAAGACAGGCGTACCGGAAAGCTGGTGCGCAAATAAAAGCAGGAGTCCGAATGTGGCACAGATATTCAAAAACGTAAGAAATTCACTATCGCGAACACCTGGCATGAGAGCAAAAAAGATGATACACGGAATCATCCAGAAATGTTTCTTGAGCGCCATCTTTTCCCGTAGCGCAAACAAAACCACTGCGGCTACAAGCAGCACGGTGAATAGTACGACTGAAATCCCCAGCATCTCGCCAAAAAATAACAAATTGAAAATTAAGGCAAGATTCAGACTGATAAGCATGAGGTATAAGGATTTGGATAAGGTGCGCTCCATACAATGAGATTAAAGATTAAGAGTGTTTATCGGTATTCCAAAATGTCCCCGGGCTGACAATCGAGTGCTTTGCAGATCGCTTCAAGCGTTGAAAAACGGATCGCTTTCGCCTTCCCGTTTTTGAGGATCGAAAGATTGGCCATTGTGATCCCTACTTTGTCGGTAAGTTCAGTCACGCTCATTTTCCGCTTCGCGAGCATGACGTCAATGTTGATGATAATAGGCATACTAAGTAGGGTTACACCATCAGATCATTTTCGTTTTTCATATCGATGGCGTTCTCTAACAATTTTTTGAGAACCGCGGCAAATACCGCAACTACCGAGGGAGAACACGCAAACGCAAACGCGAACAGGATGACGCCAGGCGCATCATCGATCTCTGCAAAATGATAGGCGGCAGGCATAAAGGTCATAAATGCGACAGTCATGGCAATCGCACAATATATGATTTTTTGTAATGCTCCCACTGATTCATCCGAAAAAGCCTTGTTCTGGTCGATATAATGAAGCAATTTCAGTGCCTGATACAATGCGAGGAAAAATGGCACTGAAGCCGCATAGAGAGATGCCATGACCAGATATCCGGATTGTGGTGCCGAGGGAAATTCCGCCGTCCATCCTTTGCCAAGACTCGGGAACGCAAAGATGCACAATGCAAGCACTCCAAGTCCGACAATGAAAATTACCGCTCGCAAAAAATGAGTAGAGCCATGTTTCATACAAATAAACTTACTGACTTATAATTCTATACTAAATAGAAATTTATCGTTTGTCAATAAATTATTATTGTTATTTGTGGATAATGTTATTACATTTTTGTCTTTTTGAATTTTTAGGTAAAAAAATAGCCAATAAAGAGGCTGTGTTAGAGCATTACTTATACACCTCTCGACCAAGTCGTAAAATCAAATTTGAAACACTAGGACTGTCTGCTTAGTTAAGCAGATATAACTAGTTAAAATTAATTTTGAAATTATACATTCCCATAGCACAAAGCCCTTGAAGGGGCTGTCCTGCATTTGGTGTGCCTATATCAATAACTTCTTCTCCTGTTTGAGACAGAATTTTTTGATAGCCAATCGACCGGATGACTAGTGACGCCGAGCAATCATACGTGCTGTTCGTTTTAACGACTAGTTTCGTTGGGATTCCTGCTTTCGCCATTGAGACTTTAGGTGAATACCCAGCTTTGGCGTCAATCGTAACGTATTGAACACCATCCCTTATTTCAACGTTTTGCGCCGACTGTGTCCCGGTCTCAGAATTATTTTTTGATTGTCCAAGAAAAACAAAACCGATACCGATGATAAGTGCGATTGTAATGATAATTGAAACCGTTTTATTCATAAATTTATTATATATTAAATAGCGGATTAATAATTCCGAGCCCAGCAAGTCCTGCGAGAAGTGCAAATAGTCCAAGACCAATGACAACTACTCCTGCAGATTTGAAGAATAGCGGGGCGTGTTTTCCGTGGGCGAACGATGCCGACCCGAAAGAAAGAAGCACGAGCATCGGCAGTGTTCCAAGTGCAAACGCAAACATGATAAGAAGTCCGGACATGAATGACCCGCTTCCCAAAGCGGAAACTTGCATTGACTGCGTAAATCCGCACGGCAGAAAAAAAGTGGCGAAACCCAAGATAAGCGGCGTTAGAGTTTTGTGCTCTATTCTTCTAAAGAAATTGAAAATCCCAGAGGGTAATGCGACTTTATTCTTTGCAAATACGCCGACCAAATTTAAACCGAGCAACAGCATAACAATGGAAGCCAGAAGTCCCAAGATCGATGTAAGGGTAAAGTTGATGCCGATGGCACTGCCAAGCGCACCAAGAACCCCTCCCAGCACCGCAAAGCTAACTAATCTGCCTATATGAAAAAGTGTAAATGTTTTGGTGTCGCTGACATTATCTTGCGATACTTTTGCTGAAAGCGACAAAACTAAACCGCCGACAATAGCAAGGCAACTGGAAACCGAGGCGATGAGCCCGATAATAAAACTTGTTACCGGAGTCGTTTGTCCGCCGATTCCAAGATTTAAAATTCCTGATTTTTGCACAAAGAAAAAGAGAGCCAAAAAAGCCAGACCGATAGGCAATGCCTGCCAAATAACACCATTATCTTTCTTCTCTTCGGCTTTTTTCTCAACGGAAAGAGAATAGCCGTTGTACCTGATCTTTTCAGTTAATATTTCTGCGAGTTTGTGCTGACTCTCATCGAGCGTTGTGTCGATTGAGACGGTTTCTCGCTTCAAATCTACACTGGCGCGATCAATACCAATTTGCTCGTTCAGCGTATCTTCAATGAAGATTTTGCACGAAGCGCAGTGAGTGCCGGAAACGTGAAATGTGTATGTTTTCATAGTTATAGTTTTTTAGCTTTAATGCGAAGCGAGTTCGACACCACTGACACACTCGACATCGCCATGGCGAAGCCGGCAAAAACTGGATTTAAGAGCCATCCAAAGACCGGATAGAAAATTCCGGCGGCAAGAGGAATGCCAACAATGTTATAGATAAACGCCCAGAATAGGTTCTGCTTGATCCCTCGCATGGTGATTTTTGAAAGCTTGATCGCCTTAACAAGCTTTGAGATATCACCACCAAGAAGCGTGATACCGGCCGATTCTATCGCCACATCGGTTCCGGTCCCCATAGCAATACCCACATCCGCTTGAGCGAGCGCAGGGGCATCGTTGACGCCGTCACCGGCCATAGCCACCACCCGACCTTGTGATTGCAGTGTCTTTATCTTTTCAAGCTTATCCTGTGGCAGTACGTGGGCAACAACGTCATCAATGCCGACAAGCGATCCGATGTATTTAGCGGCTTTTTCATCGTCGCCAGTGAGCATTACCACCTTGATGCCAAGTTTATGGAGACTTTTTATTGCGTCAACTGATTCTGCTTTTATTTCGTCAGCTACCATGACGAAACCAAGCACCTCCTCTTTTGTAGCAATGATCACCGGAGTTTTCCCTTGAGATGTAAACTCATTCAGCTTCGCTACATCAAAAGAAATATTCAGATCGCTTATGAGCTTTGCATTGCCGACAAAGTATTCCGTGTCTTTTATCATTCCCCTAAGCCCCTTGCCTTGTATGCCTTCGAAGTTTGACACATCGGATACGGGAATCTTTTTCTCTTGCACGTAATTCACCACCGCATGAGCAATCGGATGTTCTGATTTTTTCTCAAGCGACGCCAAAATCGATACCAGATCATCGTCTTTCAGATTGGAAAGATTTTGTATATCAACCAGGGTCGGTTTGCCAATAGTGATCGTTCCGGTTTTATCAACGACAACCGTATTTACCTTATGCAGTTTTTCAAGAGTAGCGGCATCTTTAATAAGGATACCCTCTTTCGCCCCTTTGCCGACACCAACAATAATCGCCGTTGGTGTGGCAAGACCAAGAGCGCAAGGGCATGCAATAACGAGAATCCCCACAAAAGAGACGAGCCCGAATGATAAAGCTTGAGAGAAACCTAAATATTGCGATCCAAAAATAAGCCATGTGCCGAGAGCAAGAAAAGCAATTATCAACACGATAGGCACAAAGACTGACGAGATTTTGTCTGCAAGAGCTTGTATCGGCGCCTTGCTTCCTTGGGCATCCTCGACCATCTTGATGATCTGGGCGAGCAGAGTTTCCGACCCGACTTTTGTCGCCTTGAATGTGAATGAGCCACTGGTGTTGATCGTTCCGGAAACGACACCATCACCATTTTTTTTCTGCACTGGCATCGGCTCTCCGGTGACCATAGATTCATCAACAAAAGAACTGCCGAGAGTTACAACGCCGTCCACCGGAATCTTTGCACCAGGCTTGACGATGATGAGATCGCCATGCTTTACGTCATTGACCGATATTTCTATTTCTTTACCATCGCGGATAACAAGTGCAGTCTTGGCTTGCAAATTAAGAAGTTTTTCTATGGCGTCACCCGTCTTTATTTTCGATCGAGCCTCTAGGTATTTGCCGAGCGCAATAAACGTAATGACCACAATCGTGACATCGTAGTATTGGTAATCGACATTTATAAAAGGACGCAGAATATCTTCAAATGCACTCACAGCAAAACTGTATAAAAAAGCTGTGAGTGTACCCATGCCGATAAGAGTATCCATGTTTGCTTTGCGGTATCGCAGGAATCGGTAGAGCCCAAGTAAATATGGTTTACCAACAACAAACAAAATGTATGTCGCGAGTATTGGAATAAGATGATGGAAAAATTCTTCCAGCGCATAACTCATTTCAGACACAATTCCGTATTTGGCGAGGATCTCCCAACCCATTAAAAAAGCCGCAAAAATGGCGACAGGAATGGCCGAAATTACCTTGGTCCTCATGTCAGCAACTTCAGCAAACTTTTCTTTTTTTGATTGATTCAATCCTAGATGAGCTGTGTGTTCGTCAGAAGACATACCCATCCCCTCAGCTGTAGAGGGAACTTCCAAAGAATATCCAAGAGGCTCGATATGCCTAGAAAGATCATGAGGACTCGTCCTTGACGGATCAAAAGAAACCTTAGCTTTCTCGGTGCCATAATTAACTTCCGCTGATTGTACCCCATCAACTTTCTTAAAAGTTTTCTCGATAACGGAGGAACAGGAAGCACAATGCATTCCTTTTACTTTGTATATTTGTGTATGCATATTATTTCCTCTTAAGCTTATATACCTTAATAATCTCTTCCTTAGCCTTTTTTGTCTGCCCAGATTGCATCTGGTGAAAAACACAATGCCCGAGGTGGTTTTCAAGAAGTAAGTCTTCGACGTTAGACAATCCTTGTTTTACTGCTGATGTCTGAGTAATAACATCAATGCAATATGTATCATTTTCAACCATCTTTTGAAGTCCACGAATTTGTCCTTCAATGAGTTTTAGTCGGCGCATAATGTTCGCCTTTTTTGTATCATTCATATATTTCATATAATGAAATTATATACCCCCCTGGGGGTATAGTCAAATGATAGTAGTGGATAACTTTTATATAAAAATTAACTAAGAAAAAAACAGGCGCTTTTGCGCCTGCCCATCGTACGATGCTCCCCCGCCTGGACTCGAACCAGGAACCCCCTCGTTAACAGCGAGGTGTTCTACCATTGAACTACAAGGGAATAAAAATCCCGCTTTTCGCGGGTATTCATGTATGTTTATGCACCACGAAAACCCCTACGCACGAGTATTATTAAGATTATTGTTATTTCGGCAGTTTTTCATAGCTTAGGTGTTATACCACGCTATTGAATTTAGTGTCAAGAAAAACAAAACCCGGCCAATGGCCGGATTTACTATTCTATAGCTCTTCAGCACATTACTATTTCACCCCAAACGATGCTCGAACAGTTGCCATAACTTCTTTTTCAATACTTGAGGTGTCATAGGTACCGTAATCTGAAACCTCAACTGAATTAGGAGACATAACCTGAACTACCCCCTGGCTCGCAGCATGAAGCGAGCCAATTTTTGATCCACTACTTTCTGCAATTTTTTCTGCTCGCGTCTTTGCATCCTTCACTGCATCAGACAACAAATCGACACGAAGGTCAGGAAGTCTGGAATACAAATATTCAAGAGAATATGTAGAAACAACAGAACCGACTGAAATCAAATTTTGAATATTCTTCGCAACCTCAGTCACATTCTCGATATCACCAGATTGCACCGTAACAGTCTGTCGTATTGTGTAACGCCGAGGTGCATTGTTATCATAGTTATAACTGTAATCCTGTTCAGTAAATACATGTGAGAGCTCAATACTATCTGAAGGAATACGGTGTTCTATCAATACTGATTCAACCTTTTTTCGATCAGACTCGAGATCGCCATAGGCTCGCTGGAGACCCACAGTATCCGTAAATCGTGAAAGCTGAATTGTCCACTTAACAGTATCCGAGGTAACACGCACCCGTGCAGAACCTGTTACCGACAATTCACCGGGATTTACAACGCGCGATGCATAGAAAAAAATAGAAAAAATAAGTGAAGCAGTGACCATCCCGACAGCGATTATCTTACCCCCTCGAACAAAATCCATAGTATCTGACATATGATTGGATATAAATAAACTAACGCTTCCGATATATAAAGTAATCAAGTCCCCACATTTCTCCTACGCGAAATATATAAAAAAGTAACAGCACACACGCATAGATAATATGCTGGTCAACGATATATGAATGTGAATCAGGGTATGGAAAATCAAGTGCCGCGCCGTAATACAAAAGCATGAGAGTCGCGCCGGGTATGGTACTCCACTTGACAAATAACCCCATAATGAGAGAAACACCGAGTAGCGTAAGTCCCCACGCATTCAATACATTTACAATCGGCAAAATAGTCGGATGCAAAAATAATTCATACAACCACACAAAACTCTTAGCACTCTTGAGATACCCCTCAGCACTCCACGTAGGATCAATAACTTTAGTAATGCCCGCATAAAACATGTACCACCCCACACTGACACGTAATACAAAAAATAAGATTTTTTTTTGAATAGTCATCATAAAGATAATGATTAATAAATAACTCCCCCTTGGTGAGGGAGAGTTGGTAGGGGTCAAGATATGCACTTCTTAATCTCTGCCGATCGTCCCCAAGAAAGGGAAAACCGATAAATGAGACTTATCGAATTCCAACGATAGACCGAACACGGGACATCGTAGATTCCGCTATTATTTTCGCACGTTCCATTCCCTGTGTCAATATTTCAGCGACTTCATCATGCCCATCCATAAGCTCTGCCCGTCGTTCTCGGAAATCTGCAAAATGATTTCCAATGGTTTCCGCGAGTGTAGATTTCAAATCTCCATAACGGATGGATCCATCTTTCTCCGCTTTCACAAATTCAGCATGCACCTTTTTGTCTCCGAAAATTTTCAATAATCCAAGAAGATTTTCTACCCCGGGAGACCCTGCCCCGCCCTCGGTTGCCGTTACCGCTTTCTTCAATTTTTTAAGGATTACCTCAGGACTATCCGCAAGCTCGATTACATGCCCCTCACCGAGAGACTTACTCATTTTCTTAGTCGGCTCAAGCAGACTCATAATTTTTGGAGTCTGGGTAAGGACATGTTTTACTTCCGGAAAAAACTTTTCATACTTATTATTGAACCATCGTGCAATATCACGGGTTAACTCGACATGCTGTACCTGATCTTGTCCCACCGGAATGTGGGTTGCGTGATAGAGGAGGATATCAGCAGCCTGTAGTACAGGATAAGTTAAAAGTCCAACATTAGTTTGATTTTCAACCCTTTCAATCAAATCTTGGACATGTTCAATTATCTTTTCTTCAACCTCTTCTCCCTGATAATTCAACTGTCTAGCCCATTCTAAATGGCTCTTAACTTTATCCCTAAGACCTGATTTATCCTTAAATTGAGTCATGCGCTTCAACTCACCCAATTGAGTTACACAGCTAAAAATCCAACCCAACTCGGTGTGTTCCGGCACATGCGACTGTACAAAAAACGTCGATTTCTTGGGATCAATTCCTGCGGCCAGAAGTTCCGACGCGGTACGAAGAATCTGCGCGCGGCGTTCCTCAGGTGCCCTATTTCCGGTAAGGGAATGTAAGTCAGCAATAAAAAAATAGCATTCGTATGTGCCGGAATTCTGGAGATCCACCCAATTCTTGACTGCACCGAGATAATTACCGATATGCAGATTTCCGGTCGGCTGGATTCCTGAGACAATGATCTGTTTTTTTGCCATACGTATGCTGATTAAGATGGATCAAGTGTACTATACGAAGACTATTTGTGCAAAATCATACGGAGCGAAGGTGGTGGGCTAGGGCCCTCAAACCACTTTCGGTCTCTTCGACAGTACCTCCAAACGAGAATCGCACATATCCTTCGCACCCGAATGCACTCCCGGGTATGGTCGCGACACCTGCTTCACGCAACATTCTCTCAGACCATTGCATCGACGTCTCGCTGTCCGCGCCAAAGATACTAAGAGGAGCAAATACATACAATCCTGAAGCAGGAGGAGTGAGTACGGCACCAAATAACTCTCTGAATAATCCAATACACCGGTCTCGCCGGGATTTGAAGTCAGCAGAGATTACAGGAACAATCTCATGATAGTGGACAATCCCTTCGAGTAATGCCCACTGGCTGATGGTTGATACCCCACTCACGCTTTGACTCAAAAGCGCGGTGACTTTGTTAAGAATACCGGAATTGCCCGCAAGCATACCGATCCGCCATCCCGTCATGCCGAAATTTTTTGATGCGCTTTGAACAACAAATATGTTCTCATATGAGAAAGAACCAAGTGAAACAAACTCGCCGTCATATACCAATCCGCTATACACTTCATCGGAAATAATGATAATTCCCTTTTTTCGCGCCCATTCTACGATCTCCTGAAGTTCTGTCTTAGAATATACGGTCCCCGTCGGATTGGACGCATTATTGAGAATGAGTACTTTGGTTTGTGCAGTATATGCGCGTTCAAGCTCCGGTACTCCTATCTTCCATCCATTCTTCTCATAGGTCGGGACAAACGCACAGGTGCCGCCAAAAATCCCGACAATCGGGGGATATGAAACCCAGTACGGTGGTATGATCATGACTTCGTCATGCTCCTGAATCAAAATGTGCAATAGAAAAAACAAAGCGCTCTTCCCGCCCGGAGTGATAATGATTTCATCCGGCGTATATGAACACGAATAGGATTCAGAAAGCCACCGAGCGGCCGCCGTGCGCAATTCAGGAATACCCGCTGCTGGAGGATAGGATGTCCGGTCGTGATCAATCGCAGCGTGTGCCGCGGCACGAATAATCTGAGGCGTGACAATGACCGGTTCCCCCACGCTCAAATTAAAAATCTTCTTTCCTTCAGATTTCAATTTCTGCGCGAGCGCGTTGATCGCGATAGTCGGTGATTCAGGGATCGCAAAAGACATATGTTTTCTAACTAAAAACCCTCATACTGAGGGTTTTTATAGTATCTAGTGTATTACACTTCGATAACGACTGGCAAGATCATCGGACGCTTCTCGGTCTTCTGGAGTACATACTGACCTATCTTGTCGCGGATATTGTTCTTAATCTGATCGGTATCAGCCCAATTTTTTGGGTCTGATTCCACCACCATTTTCTTCACCCGATTGCGGATTTCTTCAATAAGATCGCGATTATCCTTCAGAAATACAAATCCGCGGGAGATAATATCAGGATTATTGATTAATGCACCTGATTTTGAATTGATAGTAGCAATGACGACAAGCATACCGTCTTCTGCGAGCACTTGTCGGTCACGAAGTACAATATTCTGACTATCACTAATACCAAGTCCATCGACAAAAACATAATCGCTCGGAACTTTCTTCGAAAGCATTTTGGCATTCTCGGGCGTCACTTCAATGACCGATCCATTATCCGGGACAAAAATTTTATCAGAATCAAATCCATGTGAAATCGCAAGCTTGCGGGCTTCTTTGAGGAAATAATGATTCGCATAGACCGGCATGAAGTACGTCGGTGCGACCTGATCGAGCACGTCGCGAATATCCTGTCTCGTAGCATGTCCGGATACGTGAACGTCCATCAATTGCCCATGGATCACGTTATCGCACTGACGATACATATTGTCCTTCAGTCGCTGGATGGAGCGCTCATTGCCCGGAATGATGGAAGATGAGAACACCACTGTATCAGTGCGCTTCAAGGTGATCGATTTATGCTGTCTATTAACAATACGCATAAGAACCGCATTTTCTTCTCCCTGCGCTCCGGTACAGAGAACGACTACGCGATTTTCCGGATAATCATCTATTTTTTTCACATCAATCAATACTTCCGGCTTCACTTTGATATAACCAAGTTTTTTCGCCATCTCCACATTCACCTTCATGCTGTATCCATCGAGCGCTACCTTCTTACCGAGCTTCTCGGCAGCATCAAGCACCCACTTGATACGTTCAAGCTGGGAAGAGAACGTACCGATAATGATACGTCCGGGTGCGGTCGACATGATCGTCTGAAGATTGTGGTACATTTCTTCATAACTCTTCCCCCGATGTTCGTGTACGACACCAAGACTTTCGAGCATGAGAACCGTAGGCTTAGTAAGATTGCGAAGCGGGGTATAGTCAAGGGTCGGCTTACCGTCGCGATCGCGATCAAGTGTCCAGTCTCCGGGATGAATCGCAGAACCCGCAGGCGTTTCTACAACCACTCCAACTGCATCCATGATCGAGTGTTCAACTTGGAAAAATTTAATCTTAAATTTACCAAACGTAAGGACATCATCAATACCTTTGATACGAATTGTCTTCAATTTTCCGGCACTTCCCTTCTGATAGTCTTCTTGCTTGTGTTTAATCAGAGCAAGCGTCAAATCGCGTCCGACAATCACCGGATTCCCCAGCTGCTCAAGTAGGATAGGAGCCGCTCCGATATGATCAAGATGACCGTGGCTGAATACGACTGCGCGGATATTTTTCTTCTTATCCTGCAAATATTTGGTGTTGGGGACAATATAATCGATACCCGGCATGTCTTCTTCAGGAAACTGGATTCCCATATCGAGAATGATGATGTCATCCCCATATTCGAATACCGTCATGTTACGTCCAACTTCCTCACACCCTCCAATCGGGATAATACGAAGTGCGTGCGGATTCTTTTCATATCCACCCTCCTCACGTCTAAATGAGGTGAAACCCGGGGATCGACGGGGAGCACCCCCGCGGCTGCCACCCGGTCTTCGGGAGCGTCCACCACTGTTATGTCGCGGGCGGCCCGGCTGTTGTGATCGGAAACCCGATCCACCCTCTCGGGGCTTCTGCATACTCTGTGCATTCATAAAAAACAATACATTACTATTCATTACTAACGTAACGACGTACTGACGCTAACCGCGCCTAAAGTACGAAAATAAATTATGTACGATACAAAATACATGGAACAAAATACAAACATAGAAATCATGTAACGCTTGCGTCGTGTTCCATGTATCATGTGTCGTGTAATAGTGCCGGAGAGAGGACTCGAACCTCCACAACCTTGCGGTTACTAGCACCTGAAGCTAGCGCGTCTACCAATTTCACCACTCCGGCATGAATCAAATTATAAAACTATTTACGACCCCAAACTTTCTTCTCATCGAGATACCAATCAAAAATGTTGGAAAAACGATCCGAGGGTTTCGCAATGCGCTGAACCGCAAAACCTTTGATCTCGTCAGTGAACGCATACGTATACGTGGGAGTATACAAAAATATTGCAGGGACATCAGTCACGATCGTATTCGAAAAATCAGTATACAATTTCGCGATTTCCTCGGTACTACTTGCGGTATTTGTCCTGATTCTTTCCAATAATTGATCGACAGTCTTATTGGAATATTGGGACAAATTGAGACCGGGATATGCAATCTGGCTCGAATGCCAGAATGGGTACTGATCTGGATCACTTCCAACGATTACCCCATACAATAACATATCATAATTTCGGGAGCGGAGGACTTCTCGTGCAATATCTTGCGCATCAACCAATCGCACTTTTACCCGAATTCCGACTTCTTGTAAATACCCCGCGATGATCTCGGCGACTTTTGCATATTCGGGAGTGGCAGCAGTCACAAGCTCGAATCCGATTATCTGTTTCTTGTCTCCGCCTTTTTTATATCGATAAAACAACTGAGCTGGGTCAAGTTCGAGGTCAAGTTCTTTTGAGACGGTTTCCCGAATGAGCACTTCGTCAATCGTGGAAGTTGGAACCGTGGTAGTGGTATCAGTCGTGGCGACACTCTCGACAGAAACGCTTTCTTCGGTTGAAGAAACCGAAGAAGACTGAACTTTCTTTTGTTCTTCGGCAATCCTTTCCGCTACCCGCGTATCAAGCAAAATAGTGCGGTAATCAGCTGCTGAAAGGCGATCATACAAAAGATCGAGTTCTCGATTTGCCTGCTCGGAAGAAAACTGTGTAGTAGTTACTGAATCTGCATATCCGGGAAAATCAGAAAGCAAGGGACCCGAAATGACCGTAGCCTCGCTGTCGAGCACGTCTGCGACAATCCGGTTTTTGTCGATTGCGGAAACAAGTGCGGCACGTACCGCTTTATCCTTCAATATCTCATTTTTTTGATTCAAAAAAAGGGCGGTGTATTGTGGGAGCTGAAGGGTATTCAATACGATATGTTTCCGCTTCACGCGTTCACGGTATTCATAGGGAACAAAAGAAATCCCATCTACCTTCCCTTCACGAAGCGCGGATACTACGCCGGTCGGACCATCATAATCACCGAAAAACTGGAAAATTACTTCTTTAAGATACGGCGGATTTCGATAAAAATCGGAAAATCGCGCAAGCTCAACTGATTCGACAAATCCGTCTGAATTTTTTACCAATCGCTTGAATTGAAATGGCCCGGTACCAATAGGCTGAAGATTACGCTGAGCCAATCTAATCTGAGAAGATGGAATCGATCCCCAAATATGTCTTGGAACAATGCCCAGCGTCAAACTCGACAAAAATCCGGTAAACGATTCTTCAAGAGTAAAAACGACGGTATATTCATCCGGCGCAGACACGGCAACTCGCTGGAATGACACATACAGTGGACTCGCAACTCCAGCATCTTGGATCAATTCGAACGTATGCACCACATCCGAAGAAGTAAACGGTTCTCCGTCATGCCACACCACATTCCGTTTCAATTCAAAAGTATACGTCTTGGCATCAGAAGAAACATCATATTTTACCGCCAAGTCCGGTACCAAACGGCGAGCAGAATCATACCGAAGCAGTCCGGAATATACCAAAGATACGATATCCTGATCGATTTCATTCAAAGAGGAAAACAACGGATTCAAAGATTGTGGCGAACCAATAACTCCCTCGCGATAGACACCTGCAACCTTCGGCACTGACACTCGATACCTATCAGCAAGAACGATTCCGATAGAACCAAGAGAGCACATAAACACAACCATTGCGGTCCAAAAAAGAACGCGTTCCTTAAGAGAAAGGACCGCACTAATCTGGGACAGCTGTCTCGGAGTCGGAAATTTCCGACGGGAAAGACGTGAAAGCAACGCCACATCATGTGAAATTCGTTGTTTTTTCTTTCCACTCCCGATGACTGCCTTGATTTTCTTCTGAAAAGGCACAGCTAAGAGAGTTAAAAAACAGAAACCTATTATGCGAGAACTAGACTAACGAGAGCAAGCGCAAAAAACAGAATAGAGAGAGCAATGGTGATATTGTAGAGCACTCGGTCTACACCTCGTCGAGAGGTATACACCCCACTGGTACTACCAAATGCAGCACCGAGACCGGCACTTTTCTGCTGAAGAAGGATTGACGCTACCAATAAGGCGGCGACTACCATCTGTGCAATCATTAATATAGTTAAAAGCATATAATAGCAATAATTGATGAATGAAGTATACCAGAAACAGACCAAATCGCAAATAATCAGTACAGGTATAAAGTGAAAATGAGTGTATCAAAAAAACAAAATACTGTCAAGATTGAAACCGCACCATGAGGCATTGTGATATGGGTAAAAAAATGCTATAGTACGCGCATATTCTGCACATCCTTTTATGCCAAACTCTCCAATAAAAGTCTTAGGAACCATACTGCTAACCGTGATATCTCTCTGTGTACTCACAATACTATACTACTTCATCTACTACACCTGGCAGTTTAAATATGGATCTGAGGAAATAATTCAGAGCGAGGGGGCATTCACGCGGACCAATAGCAATAGAGATACACCACAATACCGAGCTGATTGGGAGACATTTGTACGAAAAGACAATCCAAGTGTCGGTAATAAAGCTGCCGCAGTAACCATCGTCATGTTTACCAATTTCGAATGCCCTCAATGTCAGACAAGTTTCTCGATGATAAATCAGGTAGTCGAAACCTTCGGTAGTGCGGTCAGAGTGATCATGAAAAACTATCCCATGGAAAGTACCCACCCTAATGCACGACGTGCCGCCGAAGCAGGAATGTGTGCCAACGCCCAAGGAAAATTCTGGGAATTCTACAACCGAGCATTCATGAACAAAAACCTTGACGAATCGAAGCTTTACGAGTATGCTGTGGAATCCGGTGTGGAAAAAACACGCTTCGACCAATGTTATACGGCAAAGCTATATACAGAAATAATTGAACAGGATCTGGAAGATGGCTTAGTGCTTGGAATACGTGGAGTACCAACGTACATGGTAAATGGACGATTTTTTGAAGGAACACAATCATTTGAACAGTGGAAAACGATCATCATCAATGCGCTCAATCAACCACAATCCCTCCCCTAATCCTTACGTGAACGCCCTATGAAAAAAATCCTTTTTCTAATGATCGGCATCATGCTCATAATCCCTGTTGCAACCCACGCACAGGTTGATCAGCGTTGTTGGATTGAGGAAGATTGTTATAAAGCGCGCCAGGATATGTGGGGGCTCTCAGAAGCCGAAGCACGAAACCCGAAAGCATTTCGAAACGACCGAACCACACAATTGATGTGCGACGGGTTAACGCTTGCGGACAATGTGACAAAGATCGGTTTTTGTCTGCCAGCGACCGTTGCAACGACAAAAATATCGATCGGAGGGCAACAAGAATTTGAAGGTCTTGCTCAATTTATCGCGTTTGTCTATAAATACGGACTGAGTATCGCTTCGGTAATCGCGGTCCTAGTAATTATTTTTGCAGGGGTACAATGGACAATTTCCGGAGGAAACTCAGAAGCGATCAGCTCAGCCCAGCACAAAATCTATGGAGCGATCGTCGGACTAATCATTCTTGCGGCAGCATACACGATCCTTTATACCGTCAATCCCGAACTGGTAAATTTGCGTCCGCCGGACATCTGGATGATCAATACGCAAAAAATTGCAGCACCCTACTGCGGAGACATTACAACGACCAGAGTATCGAAAACTCCTGCATTCCCAACAGGTAGACCACTTGAGATCGCACAGAAAAAAGCGGCATACAGCGCACTTCCACCAGACGACTTTGTTTCCCCTTCCCTGCTCGACGCCAATGGTAATGCAGTAACCGGACTCTGTGGAAACGACTACTTTACCGAGCGGTCAGGAGGACTCACGTGTACCGGACTCGCATGTCCGAGCATAAATAATCAAGCACAGTTGTGCTTTGATGCCAATGGCGACACATTCAACGAATGCATGCCCGCGAACATTGCGGGAAAAATATATAGTACCGATGTAGTGGCAAATTTCCTCAATGAAGCAGGCGGGCTCGCGCGAACCGTATTTGGTGAAGGGTGGACCTGGCCATGGGTGGATATAAACACCGATGATATAAGTTGGTCTGTCGTATGCCAAAGTGGAGAAACTGAGATACATAATAGTACTGACAATACTATTGCATTAGATTGGCGCCAGGGACAAAACCAAAATAAAAAAACATATGAACAACGTTATGCACTCAAAGAACCTGACTATCAAAAAGGAGCAGAAAACTGTTCAGATGAAGGTGGAGTAAAAGGATGGATGCTCGACATTGATTTTAATGAATCAGGTGACCATGCGGCAGAACGACATTATATCGGAAAAATTCCGAAAAACAGTTCACCGACACAAATCAACAGTCTACAAACGTACAAAGGATATGATCTTGGATCACATACTGATAGCAATGACTGCATGCTCATAAATCTCGGGGTAGAATATTTATTTTCCGAAGAGGAAATAAAACGCGGCCTCATCCTCGATATTGACGCAAGTAGTGTAGCAGATATCGATGATGCAGATGAGGAACTAAAAAAAGCCTATCCACATGCACAAGGATGTTAATCAAACTATGAAACACAACGAAACCATAAAAATTGTCAACGCACGGGTACATAACCTCAAAAATGTCTCGCTCGAAATCCCGAAGAATAAACTGGTTGTGATCACGGGATTGTCTGGTTCGGGAAAATCAAGCCTCGCATTTGATACAATCTATGCTGAAGGACAGCGGCGGTATGCGGAGAGTCTGAATGCCTATGCACGTCAATTCATGGACATGCAGGACAAGCCTGATGCAGACGAAATCAGCGGCCTCTCGCCGACGATTGCTATCAATCAGCGGAATACGACACAGAATCCTCGCTCGACCGTGGGAACCACAACTGAAATCTACGATTATCTGAGACTTCTGTTCGCACGGATCGGTACGCAATGGTGTCCTGCGTGCAATATCCCGGTAACTTCATACACCGCAGGGATGATTGTTGAAAAAATCCGTACGATCGCAAAAAAGTCGCCACATCTTTTAGTACTCTCACCTATTATTAAAGGAGAACATATTACCGCAAAAGAACTCAAACATCGTGTGGAAAAGACTGGATACCATGCAATCAGATTGAACGGTATCGAGACATCGGTAAAACAAATCTCCTCACTCTCACTCAATCCATCATACACCTATGACGTTGAAGTGATTATCGGAGAGCTAAAGAGCTTGATCAAAGAATCTTTTGCGAATCACATTGCGCGCGGACTTGATTTTTCAAACGGTACGCTTACCCTATATGACCCCGAAAACGATAAAATAACTTCATTCTCACAAATTCCAGTATGTTCTTCATGTAACCGAACATTTACACATATTGAACCGCGCTCGTTCAGTTTCAACAGTCCGTATGGTGCCTGTCCTCGATGTACCGGGCTCGGAAAAACACTCGAAGTCGATCCAGAACTTGTGATTCCAAATCAAAAGCTTACGATTCGCGAAGGTGCAATCCAGCCATGGACCCGACTTGTCGGAAATAATACCGGTCTTATAGAGATTCTGACTGAGGTCGCGAGTATACATAATTTCTCGCTCGACCAGCCGGTTGAACAGTTGCCGCAATCTACGATGGACATCATTCTCTACGGTACCGACGGACAGGAGTACGTGATCAAAGGAAAAAAAACAAACTATGAAGGAGTCATTCCTAATTTGACAGCACGATACATTGAGACCAAATCAGAATATGTAAAAAAAGAAATTGAAGTTTACATGCGAGAAAAACAATGTTCCGTATGTAAGACGCGACGTTTGAAAGAAGATAGTCTACATATCAAAATAGCTGAATACTCGATCGCAGACATGGCGGAAATGAGTCTTGAGGAATCATACGATATATTCAAATCACTTGAAACACCGACATCCTCCCTCACCAAAAAATTAGCAAGTGAAGAACGTTCAGTCGCAATACCAATCGCAACCGAAATCAGAAGACGTATTGAACATTTGATTGAAGTCGGGTTAGCATATCTAACACTCGACCGATCATTAAACACTCTCTCTGGAGGAGAATCTCAACGCGTACGGCTCTCAACCCAGCTCTCAGCTGGATTATCTGGTCTTATTTATATTCTCGATGAACCTTCAATCGGACTACATCCGAAAGATAACGGAAAATTGATTAAAACCTTGATGTCATTGCGGGATTCGGGAAATACCGTAATCGTAGTCGAACACGATAAAGCAATCATGGAAGCAGCGGATTATCTGATCGACATTGGTCCCGGAGCCGGCGAATATGGAGGACAGGTCATGGCAAGTGGTACCCCAGTGAGCGTGATCAAATCAGACAAATCCATGACCGGTAGATATTTGTCAGGAAAAGAAGAAATCAAGGCAACAATAAAACCACGAAAAGGAAACGGCAAAAAACTCACCATTCTCGGGGCAAAGGAAAATAACTTGCGCAATATTGATGTCGATATTCCACTTGCCATGTTTGTGAGTATCACCGGTGTATCAGGATCAGGAAAATCCACGCTTATCTTGGATATTTTAGGGAAGGCGCTCGAGAAAAAATTCTATCGCGCAAAAGATGAACCCGGGGAACACAAAGACATCAAAGGATTATCAAACATCGACAAAGTTATCGCAATCGACCAGACACCGATCGGGAGAACCCCGAGAAGTAATCCGGTAACCTATACCGGTATCTTCACCATGATCCGAGATCTGTATGCCGAGCTTCCGGAATCGAAACTGCGCGGATACCAGGCAGGAACCTTCAGTTTCAATGTAAAAGGCGACGGACGCTGTGAAGCCTGTGGTGGTGAAGGATATGTGACGATTCCAATGCATTTTTTGAATGATGTGTTTGTTGAGTGTAGCGAATGCCATGGAACTCGGTATACGAAAGATGTGCTGGAAATCCACTACAAAGAAAAAAATATCGCTGAAGTCCTCAAAATGACAGTGGAAGAAGCATTCAAATTCTTCCAAGGTAAGACTCCGATCACCGATAAGCTTCAGATTCTGCGTAATGTAGGACTTGGATATGTCCAGCTGGGACAGCCGGCAACAACACTCTCCGGAGGTGAAGCACAACGTATCAAACTCGCGACCGAACTCTCACGCCGCTCGACCGGTAAAACTATCTACATCTTGGACGAACCGTCGACCGGACTTCATTTCGAAGATATCAAAAAATTATTGCACGTCCTGAATCAACTTGTAGACAAAGGAAACACCATCCTCGTCATCGAACATAATCTCGATATTATCAAATGTTCGGACTGGATTATCGATCTTGGTCCCGGAGGTGGAAAACATGGTGGACGTGTAGTCGCAACAGGCACTCCGGAACAAGTCGTAAAAGCAAAAGAAAGCCTGACCGGGGCATACCTCAAGGAAGAACTTGCGAGATACACAAAAATGAACGTCACAAAGTCTAAAAGTCGAAAGTAATTCCAAAAATACAAGATACATGAAAAAATATACAAATTATATTTTGTGTCGTGTCCCATGTATCTTGTATCGTTTAATCTGGGTAACATCAAAAAATACACGTATAACGTGTATTTTTATTAAGCGCTGTTATTTCTTTTCAGAAGCTTTTACTTCTTTCAATTTCTTTTTACTGGTTCGGAGATAGTATGGTCGAGACTTACGTACATGCATTGCACGTACGAGTTCGATCTTCTCGACGACCGGGGAATGAATCGGGAAAATCTTTTCAACCCCCACTCCGTCTGAAACTTTTCGAACAGTTACGGTTGCTCCGGTTTCACTTCCATGCTTCACCGCAAGAACAATTCCTTCAAAAATCTGGATACGTTCCTTCTCTTCACCTTTAGTATTCAATTCCTTAATTTTCTGATGAACCTTGACGATCATGCCTGGCTCAAGCTTCAATCTCATGTCTTCTGACATATACAAATAGTTAAATCGAGAGGTTGGGAGTACGTCTGCCAACGTCGTACTAAGTAGTAAATAAGTGGAGATAATGTACTATAGTAGGACCGAATTGTCAAGAGGTGCGGTTACTATCCTTGACTTCCTGAATCGCCTGAATCACCTGGGCAACAGTATGGTCAAACCTTCCTTGTTCGTTCACAATCACAAGATCGTAAATCCCAGCTTCAGCGATCTGTTGCTGGGCGATCAGGAGTCGCTCATCAATTTCTTCCCGTGTGTGGCCGCCCCGTGCAATAATTCGATTACGAAGCACCTCGAGGCTCTCGGGTAAAAGAAAAATGGACAAATGAGGAATTTTCAGACGATCAAAAGATCGTTTGCCATTGGTCTCGACTTGGGTATATACCACGTCATAGGTTTCAAGCGCTCGATCGAGAACCGATTTTTCGGTCCCATAATAATTACCTGCGTACTTGTTGTACTCGACAAATGCGCCCCGTTCGATGTTATCCAAAAACTCAGCTTCTGACACAAAGTGATAGTCAACCCCTTCTACATTGCCGGGACGCGGCGGACGGGATGTAGTGGTCAGACAACGCGCAGAATTCGGAATTCGCTTGAGCAATTCACGAATAACCGAATCTTTCCCCCCGCCCGAAGGGGCAGAAATAACGACCAACAGACCTTTTTGTTTCATACACATGATTAAATCAATTGAGCTTATCCAAAAAATCCTTCAATTCATGCGGCAATTCTGCTTCATAACACACGCGCTCGTCGGTGAGGGTAGAAAAACACAACTTTGATGCATGAAGGAATAACCGCCCTAATATCGGATCGTTTTTTTTGAGATACCCTTTCTGCATATACAATGTATCGCCGACAACCGGATGGTTATACGCATACATGTGTACACGGATCTGATGCATGCGTCCGGTATGAATTTTTACCGAGACGAGCGTATAGCGGACCAATCGCTTAAGTACGTCAAATTCGCTCAAAGCATGCTTACCACTACGATCTTCCTTGACATTACGTAGGGTCATTTCAGTATTCGGTCGCGCAACCATTTTTCCCTCTCGCCCGCGGTCGATAATAAAATCAATACTGCCATGTTCAGTCGGCATTGAGCCATATACCAATACCGTATACACCTTATCAACCGTACGTTCTTTAAACTGTCGCTTCAAGTGCTCAAACATCTTCTGGGTTCGAGCAATAACCAGAAGTCCTGACGCTTCTTTATCAAGTCGATGAACAATACCAGGGCGCACCTCTGATTCGCCGACTGCTGCGATTTCCGGATATTTTGATACCACCCAAGATGATAAAGTTACTTTTTCATGCGCTTCAGTAGGGTGAACAAGAAGGCCAGCAGGTTTCTCAACAACAAGATAGTCTTTGTCCTCATGAATAACTCGAATACGTCCAAAAATCTCTGACGATTCTGATATAGTACGGATACTATGAACTTCGGATATCTCGACCGCGTCACGAACTTCGATCCGGTCTCCGGGCTTCACACGATATGAAGCCTTGGATACTATATTGCTATTTATGAATACACACCCTTCCTCAATCGCTCGCTGTACCTGTGAACGCGTACCAAAACCGTTCTCAGAAAGAAAACTGTCCAGTCGTTGCCGCCCAATGTATTCAGGTACCACAAAGTTTTGAGTTTTGAGTTTTGAGTTTTGAGTTTTCATATCGTAGGCCTAGATGGACTCGAACCATCGACCCCAACGTTATAAGCGTTGTGCTCTAACCACCTGAGCTATAGGCCCGCTTGTAGGAAATGCTTCCATACTAGCAGACGAATGCTCCAAAATCAAGTATATTGAATAAAATCACAGAATACGCTATACTCTGAGTCATATGGCGGACAAAAAAATAGTTTTTCTCATAGAAAAAGCACAAAAACTCATGAATCTTTCACAAGATCCGATTCATGACCTTTCTCACGTTAGACGAGTGGTAATCAATACAAAACGTATCGGAAATGCGTACAATCTTACTGAAGAGGAAAAAGAGGCAGTGGAGCTGGCGGCATGGTGGCATGACGTTGCACGCATATTGACCAAACAGCCGTCATTCGTATGGATGGCATGTATTGATGACATGCTTTCAGCACTAATGCTCTGTCTCCATAGCATTAGATATGGTTTCTGGAAACAAAGCGGAGGCATGGCCACCAAATTGATTTTATCAAAGACCATGGGTACGGGCGCAGTGTTTACGAGACTACTCTTATCCAAGCGTGAACGCATACTCGTACACATTCTGAGAGACTCTGACTTACTCGACATTATGAATGTGGAAAGATTGACGCGCGTGTGCGAATTATCCCAAACATCAAAAAAATATTGGTGGGGGTTGCGCTGTCTCCTGCTCTACAATACCAGAGAATCAACGATACGCATGAAAACCTCGGTGGCACATCAGTATCTAATAGAATCGATCGAAGCAATCCTGGTATGGATGCACCAACACCGAGATGACCCTCGTTACATACAGTTTTTTGGAGAAGAATGGATTGAACACACGATAGAAAGATTTAAAGCACTACATCGTGCACTGAGTCCGATACGTGAGACAATATAATAAATGAAAATATAAAATACAGAAAAAATAATTTCTGTATTTTTATTTCGTACATATTTTATTTTTTAATTGATGTAATGCGTATTTTAAAAATCGGTAAAAAAAGTTATTCACAGGTACTAACAAAAAAATGTCATTTTCTATTCAATTAAATTGAAAAAAATTCTATACTACTTACCAAAGGTCGAGATACAAAATATTTTTTACGTCAATGCTTGTCATGTAAAAAATATTTCATATATATTTGCGTGATCAATTGGTGTGCACCATGGTCACATCATTATAAGCAAATATACAAACTTATTCCGAGAGGAGGTGTCTTACAAAGTATGGCAACCAAAAGAAAGGCTACCAAGAAAAAAGTAGCGAAGCGAAAACCAGCTAAGAAGTCTGTAAAGAAGACTACGAAGCGCAAAACCGCTAAACGCCGCAAAACCACTTCAAAGAGAAAGTAATTTTCTCCTGAAATAAAAAATTCCCGAAAGGGGATTTTTTATTTACCAATATAATATTATTCAAAATCAAGCGCACTTTGTTCTGCGAATCCTCTCGATTCCCCCTCTTTAAAAACTTTGACAACTCCGAACTCTCCATCATACCCCGGACGAATATAAATTTCACCTTTACGCACGCGCTCAATAGCCTCAGCCAGATTCTGATTGGAAGCATGAGCGATATCTGCAATGGCAGCGTGTAATAAAATATGAAACTCATTTCCAAGTTTCGCAATCAACGAGTCATACTCAGTTGTAACTTTTTTTGATGAAACTCCTATTTCATATACATCAGCAATAATTTCAGGCAAGGGCACCACAGACGTATAAGGAATGCGTGTCTGTTCCAAAGCAATTTTCTTCGCTTCTTCAATAGTCCGATCAGCAAGTTCGTGCACACGATACTCGACACCGATCGTCAGCGGTTTACCACACACCGGACAAATACCCTTCCGTTTCTTGGTTTCCTCGGGTGCGCAATAGAATTTACAATCACGGTGTCCATCATAATGGTACTTTCCTTCTTCAGGATAAAATTCAAGGGTGCGTTCGAATTTTTTCCGGTCTCCGGATTCGATAATCCGCATGATCTCGTCATACGTAATATCTGATTCAGAATCAAATTTGAGCACATTCGCCTCACGTCCCAATTTTTGGAGACTATGCGCATCAGAACTTGAAATAAGGGTGATTTTGTCCAAATGCGACCACCGCCAATTCATAAGAGGGTCGCTTGAAAGACCCGTCTCGATTGCGTGTATATGCGGTTTCAAGTCTTCAAATGCTGCATCAAGCGAATCATATCCACCTTTTGAGCCAAAAATACCAAACCACGGTGTCCATGCATGTGCGGGAATCATCTTCATCCGACTATCGCACTCAAGCATAAGCTCGAGTATTGCCTTCGATGTTAGCCCAAGAATCGGACGTCCATCTGCCTTGAGATTGAATCCGCGAGATTCAAGCATCTGGTTAAATTTATAAGCGACCTCAAGTGTGGGAGCAAATATGAGCAAATGTACGCGACGAGTCTGGTCACCATGCTTTTTGATTGAAGCGATTTCAGTGCCGATAATAAATCTAGTTGTGGATGAATGATTCTTGAGTCGGTACACTCCTTCAGTGTCTTCAATAAGCTCGGTTTTCATATGATCAAACCATGCCGGATGCGTAAAATCGCTTGTAACCATAATATCAACACCTCGGAACTCACAAGCTTTCGCAATATTCGGGAGTATCAAATTCTTGGAGCACGCCCGGGAATACTTCGAGTGACTGTGTAAATCAACAATTCGTGAAATCATAAAAACAGCTAATCAGACAAACGGAATATCATAATTAATGAGAAGAAGACAAGTGTAAACAAAGAAAAAAAATCTTTCCGGTCGTCTGCTCACGTTCATGTATAATCTGATCATGTGTAAATTGGACTACCCGATATCCTCGTGATAAAAAGATATGTTCGCGGTCATCATGCACATGATATTGAGGATTCACCAGAAGAATAATCAAACGTAATTCTCGACAATAAAAATCAACCCGAACCCCCTCAATAATTGAGTGCGGTCTAAAACGGTATCGATAGCCCCGTCTCCTGAATTCATAAGACAAGACATGGTGTGGGTCATCATGAAAAATAAGTTTCCTCGAAACTCTGTGAGTAGTGGATGCAGATGGTGCATGGTTCATAGCGTCCGTAATCTCTACCTATAAATACTCTATACCCATTATCAGATATATTCAATCTCACTCTCTTCAAGTCTTCGGATTCCGAAATCATGGATTCGCTCCTCTCCAATCTGAGCAAGAAGACCTGGAATCCGACCGATGAGGAATATACTATTACCCAATCGAGGATCAATCTTCATATCACAGAGAATCGCTCCAATCGCCCCATCAATATTCAAGGGTAGTGGTTTTGATGAAATACGCGAAAATTCTTTCGAAACAACAAGCGCGTACTTACAATGCATACCAAATATCTTATATTTTTTTGCAATCGCAAACAATGCGACCGCCCGAGGATCTCTGTCTGTAAATATCTTATGTCCAAATCCAGGAATTCTAACTTTTTTATTTTTCAAATCGTTAATCTTAATTTTTGGATCTTCCACGTTAGCATTTTCATAGAAAAACTCCATTGCAGCTTCCACCGCCATACCGTGACGCTCACCAAACCCAAGAATCCCTGCGGCAAGTGACGCCTGTATGGGATTTCCCGCTGATACAGACAGACGAGCACTCAAAGCAGATGTCACAGCGGGTCCATGATCAATAACACTCGTCAAAAGTGCATTCAGCATTGCTTCTTCATGTTTCTTCGGTGATCGTCCAACCAAAACCAAAAAAATTGCAGATACAAACGATTGCTTCTTGATAAGAAATTCAAGTGTTTTTCCTCGAACTATTTCCCTACCATCGCGGATATGAGTAATCGAAGTTTTGATTTTCATATAATAAAAAAATATATTTCTACCATTAACTTTGATGCACCATGGATGCTCGAGCTAACTCCACCAAATCTTCATATCGTTCTGCAATCATCACCCCAACCTCTTTAAGCGCAGCTTCTTTCTCAATAGCACCCTTCCCCCGCTCGACAATCGCGCCCGCATGCCCCACATTCATTCCCTCAGGAAGTACACTCGCAAACTTTCCTCCGATGTAGATAGCTAATGGTTTGGTATACCCGCCTTTTTTAATCAACTCTACAATTTCAAACTCATACGATCCTCCATGTTCTCCAAAAATAATCACTGACTTTGTTTGCTCATCTTTTTCAAACAAGCCAAGCAAATCAGCATACGTAGTACCCATCAGTAAATCCCCGCCAACATGTACTGCACTACTCTGCCCCAATGCTGCTTTTCTCACCTGCCACGAGAGTTCATTGGTCATACCACCAGAGCGAGAGATAATCCCTACACTACCCGGAGTAAAAATTTGATCCGCCTGTACTTTCGGTCCACCCACCACACCAATACGCCCAATACCGGGAGTAATATGCCCAAGAGAACTCGGTCCGATAATCCGAATATCCTTTTCTTTCGCGGCCGCAAGACAATACGCCGTATCTTTGATAGGAATGCGCTCCACTATCGCATTGATTTGAGGAATTCCTGCGTCAATTGCTTCAAGAATTGCGGCACGTGCCGCAAACGGGGGAACAAACACAGTCGTAACAGAAATATCAGGGTACGCCTGAAGCGCCTCCATAACACTATTAAATACAGGCACTCCATCAACTTTTTCACCACCTTTTCCCGGTCGTACTCCACCTACCACCTTCGTTCCATATTCACGCATCGCAGCGGATGCTTTCTGTCCTTCTTTACCGGTAATTCCCTGCACCAAAACTTTTGTATCCGGAGTGATCAAAATTCCCATATCCATTATGTTTCCTTTTGTTTGTTACGTTCAAACTACCATCTTCCCGATGCTCCGCCGCCGCCGGAACTACCACCGCCAAATCCTCCGAACCCGCCGGAACTACCACCTGATCTTCCACCGCCAAATCCTCCACTCGTCCACCCCCCACTCTTGGGAGGCCAATCGCTCTTGGCTTTTTTATAATCTTCAGCAGCTTTTTGTCTCAATTTCTGAAATGATGGATGTCGTGAAAGTGCCCAATCAAGCAACAGTCCAAAACCGATTCCCAACAAAACCCCCAACATCACACTTCCAACCATTGCCCCACCAATTGCCCCAAATCCAGCACCCACAAAACCTCCAGCCACAATAGATTTAGAACGGGAAAGGGTAAATATGATCTGGGCCAAGATGGCAAAACCAACAAACCCAACAACGAGAAGAATAAAAATAGCAGCAACCCACCCACCAATTCCAGTATCACCAGAATATGCAGAAGTTGCGCTATACTCCCCATCGACCGCTACTATAATTGCATCAACTGCCTGCTCGATACCTTGACTATACTCATCCTCTCGAAAAGCAGGTACGAGAATATTATTGATGATATCTGCGGATTCAATATCAGTGAGTGCGCCCTCAAGCCCGTACCCCACTTCAATACGGACTTCCCGCTCACTTGGAGCAACTAACAATAATACTCCGTTATCCTGTTTTGCCTTACCGATCCCCCAATACGAAAATAATCCGGTAGAATATTCTTCGATGGAATATCCTTCAAGCGAAGGAACCGTCGCAACAGCGATTTCACTGGTGGAAGTTGCTTCAAGCGCCTCGAGGCGCGCAGTAATGCGCGCCTCGGCAAGGTTGTCAATGATATTCGCTGTATCGACTACAAAACCAGTAACGGGGGGATAGGTTGGTGAGGCGTACACGGACGAAAACCATGCAAGCGATGCGATGACAAAAAAACCGATGATGAGATGCCAGTATCGCCGCATAGTCTCAAAATTTAATTACCGATATTAAATTCGACTTTCGGGGCAGTTTCAGCGCCTTGTGCGGCTTCGAACAATTGTCGTTCCTTATCAAATCCGAAAATTGAGACAAAGAATACTCCCGGAATTCCCTTTGCTTTTACATTATAGGTTCTGACCACTTCATTGTAACGCATACGTTCGGTCGCGATTCGATTTTCAGTCCCTTCAAGAGAAGTCTGAAGTGCCATAAAATTTTCATTTGACTTCAAAACAGGGTAATTCTCAGCCACAGCCATCAAACGAGTAAGAGCTGAAGAAAGTTCACCCTGAGCTGCTTGAAACTGCTGGAACAATTGTGGATTAGAAAGTACTTCCTCGGTTACCGTCAATTGTCCGACTTTAGCACGAGCTTCGGCAACACCGGTAAATACCGCCTGTTCCTGCTTTGCCACACCTTGCACGGTCTGGACCAAATTTGGAATGAGGTCATAGCGTCGCTGATACTGGTTCTCTACCTGTGCCCACGCGGTCGAAACATCCTCATTAAGCCCGACAAATGAATTATAGGTTCCCACAAGCCACATTACGATGACGAGGAGGATTCCTCCTCCGAGTAACAATCCTTTCATAAGAGAAAAGATAAAAAATTAAGTGTAATCAAAATGTACTCATATACTATACTAAACAAAAGATTTTAGCCAGCACAGAGAACAAAGATGCTTAAATACCCACTTCTTCTGCCAGAATACCGGCAGTTTCAGACATGCTGGTTTCCTTGCCAAAAAATTTGATAGTAAGATGGTTGCGCTTGGCGCATTCACGTAATACTTCCATCCCCTCTTCCTCGAATGGTCCGGAACGGCGCACGACAATGGGATAGATTGGTCTAATTTCATCAAACGCGTCTACGATGCCGCTAAAGGTTTCTTTGATATTGGTAAAATTAGCAACCCCTCCTGCGATCCAGAGACCGCGGAGCCCGGGCTTCGATAATACGACTTTGGTCAGCTCGCGGACTTTCTCCCGTGGTGGGTTACCTGAGTATTCGGTATAATTTGCCGGCTTGAGACCGGCATTAATAAGTGCATCCATATTCGCAATGCTCGCTCCGCCCCCGGAAAACAAAATGGCGATATCTCCGTCCATTTCAATATATTTCCCCGCAGTTCCCCGATAATATCCCTCTCCCGCGTCAATCATTGTTACCTGTTTTTCTCTTTCAGTCGGAAGTCTGCCCATCATTGTGCGTGCTTCATAATTCTTCCATGATTCATGACGGTAAAACGCATCGTCATCCAAAGCGACTTTTGCATCAGCCGCAATCCATTTCCCGTCAACTGTTTTTACCAATGGATTTATTTCAATTTGCCGTGCGTCTTCAGTAAGAAAACAACTCCACAATTCCTGCGCATACGGAATATCGGGAAAATCAAGTTTTTCCTGCCTGATATCAAGTAATTCTTTTCGAATATCTTTCTCTGCCACCTCTTCGATATCCACTCCGCCCTTGGCGGAATACATCATGATCGGCTGTTTGTACGCACTATCATACACAATTGAGAGATACTGTTCCTCTGCGATTGCTAATTTTTCTTCAATCCTGATTGCTGCGACATACTGCCCTCGTACCTGCATCTGAAATAGTTCCTCGCACGCACGTGCTACTTCCTCAGCTGAGGAACAAAATCGTATCGCATTATTTTTTCCTCGCTTCCCTGACAACACTTGTGCTTTTACCACCACCTCAGATAAACCGAGCGTAACAAAAGCTGCAGCACTATCATCTCCGCGTCTTACGATAACCCCTTTCGGAATTGCGATTCCATGCGTCTGAAATAATTCTTTCCCTTCAAATTCGTAGAGATTCATATTAAAAATGTTCCGTATCGGATATAGTGATACGCTCACCCGTTACCGGCTGATCAAATTGTAGCTCGACAGCAGCAAGCGCAAGTGCTCCCTGTGTATACTTCTGCGTTGCCCCATACTTACTATCACCAACCAATGGATGACCGATATGCGCAAATTGTGAACGGATCTGATGCGATCTTCCGGTCTTAAGTTCAATCTCGACTTTGGTAGTACCCCCCTTTTCTTCAAGTACCCGATACGACAATTCGGCTCTCTTTGCGTCCCCGTATGGAGCATCGTATACGGTCACAAAATTCTTCTCAGTATCTTTGCGTAAATAATTAATCAGAGTGCCTTCTTTTTTTTCTAATACACCTTCTACTAATGCACGATACACTTTTCGAACGGCATGTGTCCGAAACTGTTCGCTCAATCGTGCGGCACCTTTACTTGTTTTTCCAAAAATGACAATTCCAGATACTGGCCGGTCAAGACGATGAACGAGCCCGAGAAACACACTGCCTGGCTTCTGGTATTTCTCTTTCAGATACGCCTTTACCAAGTCCATAAGAGAAACATCTCCGGTCCGGTCTTCCTGTACCGGAACACCGGAATCCTTATACACGGCGATAACATGATTGTCTTCGTAAAGAACCTTCATACTAGACTGCACTCCACCGTGCAAAAATTCCGCACGGCAACAATCTCCCTGAACCCGACTCCTCAATAGCCAACTCGCCTTTTTCAAAAACCCCTCCGTTATCTCTAAACAATTCTTTCAAATTATTCTCATATGCGATTGAGGAATATCCCGACGCATATCCGTTGATCAGAAAAAACAATGGTTTGTCTGACAAAATCTGAGAACACAGGCGCAACAATTCAGGTAAATCATCTTCGATCTTCCACAATTCTTTCTTGGGCCCGTGTCCAAAAGCCGGCGGGTCAAGAAGAATTCCGTCATACGTATTACCTCGTTTGATTTCACGCTTCACAAATGTACGAGCATCATCGAGAATCCATCTGATAGGCTTATCTTCCAATCCTGACGCTTTGGCATTATCTTTGCCCCACTGAATCGCGACTTTTGACCCGTCCACGTGTACAACCGACGCTCCTGCCTTGGCGCACGCAAGACTGGCACCGCCCGTATACCCAAAAAGATTCAATACAGTAGCCGGTGTTTTTCGTGTGCTAATTTTCTCTCGCATCCAGCCCCAATTGGCCGACTGTTCCTGAAACAATCCCGTATGCTTGAACGCCGTCGGGCGGATCCACATGGTTAATCCACTAAATTCAATTTTCCATCGCTCAGGTATTCCTTTTTTCAGCACCCAATCGCCCTTTTTACCCTCGCGATTAAACGACGCATGAGCGGCATTCCACTCCGTAGGTGATAAACGTTTATGCCACAGTGCTTGCGGATCCGGACGACGAA
>CAZNAO010000003.1:46026-60999 GCA_964571295.1 uncultured Gammaproteobacteria bacterium
GTCGAGAAGTTCATATCCTTCCGATGATTTGGTAATTGCAAGTGTAATATCTGACATAGTATAGATTAATCCAAATTCATTCTAAATTCGTACCCAAATCTTTCAAATCCCTTACGAACGTACCACGCATGCACGGTTTCTCGTGAGAATCGGGAGGTACCGATTATTTTATAACATCCATGTTCTTTTGCAACAGCGATCGCGGCTTCAAGTAATACAGTACCTGTTCCTTGTCCTCGTTCGCTTTCGGATACGAATAAATCTTCAAGCAGTGCGTATGGTTTCTGCCGTGCTTCATGTGGAATGAAATACACAAACACATGGCCGATCTCAATTCCCTGATCACGGGTAGCTGAGATACGGATACCAGAAGCAGTCACATCAATCTGGGTGAGAGAATGGTCTGACATAGTTACTGTTTCTGAATATATTCGTGAATAAGTCCGCCGAGCTGTATGGGATCAAGTCCACCCTCGACAAATTCAAACGGTGCGGCAATAACCGGAACATCAATGTTATCGTGATCAATCAAAATTTTCTCCCACTGCTTGCTTCGATAATACACTTCTCGAGGGGAATCGAGTTCTGCTGTATTCGAAATAACCACATCAACCTTTCGGGAGATATACTGGTGTAATGCCGCGACCGTCTCGCTTGTTGATACTGGTCCGGTTTCACCGATTGATTCGATCGCATTCCCTGATACAAAGATAATTTTTGCCTGTGACTCAGTGATTGCTTCGGATATTCCATTCGGAAGTAGGGTCGCGATAATACTGGTATATAGACTTCCCGGCCCGATAATAATGATGTCCGCTTCCCGAATTTCTCTGAATGCACGCTCATACCCACGCACGTCAGGTTCAAGCCATGCACGAGTAATGGTTACAGAACGATCATAGGTCGGCCGGTCGATCTTGTGTTCACCTTTCACAACCGAGCCATTCGTCAATTCGACGCAGAGATCGCTCGGCACAAGCGTCACCGGAAATACCGGACCGATCACATCGACCGCCTGTGCAAGTGCACGGATTGCATCCACAACACCACCATTATATTTTTCAACCAAAGCAAGAAAAAGATGTCCGATTCCAAATCCCTGCAATTTTCCATGTTCAGAATAACGGGTATCGTAAAAAATACGCTTCAAAAGATCATAATCGTAGCGACTCATCGCAAGAATTGCACGCAAAATATCTCCAGGTGGCAACACTCCTAACTCCTGCCGTAATCTCCCGCTTGAGCTTCCCGAATCGCTCATCGCAATCACTGCGGAAATCGAATAATATTCAGGATATGATTTCACCGCACGGATGGAAATCGATCCACCGTTCCCTCCGCCAAGAATTACTACTTTTTTCTTTTGATCCATATTATCCAAACAAGAGGTTATCGAGTTCTTTTGATTCTAAATTTTTGCATTCAAGCAAGGCGTGGTTACTTTTTTCTCCCCGCACCACTATCACATCCATCCCGGCCCGATGTGCTCCTTCTGCTCCCGATTCAGAATCTTCAATAACCAGGCATGTCTCGATCGTGCACCCGAGTTTTTCTGCTGCAGTGATAAATAAATCGGGCGCCGGTTTACCGCTATATGCCACCTGATCAATACCTACAATAGTGTCAAAATAATGGAGCAGCTGATTCTTTTCTAATCTTTCGATGATCGATCGCGTCGAGGTATTTGACGCAATTCCCAATTTTATTCCTGTCTCCGTCAGTTTATGGATCAATATCCGTGCATCATCATACGCATTGTTCCCATCAACCAGAGTACCTTCAAAATCAAAAATAACTGCAGTATATTTCATATTATTCTACCGTCACGCTCTTCGCCAAATTTCTCGGGCGGTCAACATCTCTTCCCAATGCGACCGCAATCTCATATGCAAATAATTGCAAGGGGATCGTAGTGATAAGCGGTTGCAGTAATTCCATGGTTTCAGGAACATAGATTACGTCGTCAGCAAGTAATTTCGCCGATTCGTCTCCTTCGGTTGCGATAAGAAGAAGTCTCGCTCCGCGAGCTCGGACCTCTTCGACATTGCTTCGCATTTTTTCATACAGTTGGTCCTTGGTCATAATGGCAACTACAGGAAAATCAGGACTCAGAAGTGCGATAGGTCCGTGCTTCATCTCTCCTCCGGGATATCCTTCGCTATGAATATATGCAATTTCTTTGAGTTTAAGCGAGCCTTCAAGAGCAATCGGATAATTGATGCCCCGTCCCAAAAAATACATATTGGTATAGTCTTGGTACGATTTCGCAATCTTCGCAATATGGTCTCGCTGTTCCAGTACCTCACGCATTTTTCGTGGAATATCAAGCAATGCCGTGAGTATCCGTTGTCCGGTCGCAGGCGACAATCGTTTCAATCGTCCGAACTGCAACGCATAGAGGGTCAGAATGGCAACCATATTGGTATACGCCTTGGTCGAGGCTACTGCCAACTCAGGGCCTGCATGAATATAGGTGCCACCTTCGGTTTCCCGGGCTATCGTCGAACCGACCACATTCACGATACCGCGGACATACGCCCCTTTTCGCTTCGCTTCGCGAAGCGCTGCAAGCGTATCTGCGGTTTCTCCGGATTGTGAGATACCAAACACCAATGTTTCAGAATCAATAATCGGGTCGCGATAGCGGAATTCACTTGCGACATCCACTTCGGTCGGAATCCCGGCCAGACGCTCAAACGCATATTTTCCAGCCATACCCGCATACGACGCGGTACCACAAGCGATCAGGATAATCCGCTTAATACTTCTCATTTCTTTATCAGTCATATTAAGCCCGCCCAATCGTGCAGTACCCTCGGAAAGATCATATCGTCCACGGATCGCATCTTCAAAAACGGTTGGTTGGTCAAAGATCTCCTTGATCATGAAATGAGGGAAACCTTGTGTCTGAGCTTCTTCTTCACTCCATTCGACCGTCGTTACAGCTTTGTCAACGGGCGTATGCATGCGGGAAAACGTCTCAAACGAATCACAACTGATCGCCGCGACCTCACCATCGTCAAGAAATACCATTTCCGTGGTATAGGGGAGAAGCGGCGTCGCGTCACTGGCGATAAAATGTTCATGGTCACCGATACCGATAACCAGAGGACTTCCCATACGGGCGGCAACAATCAGATCCGGATGGTCCGCGTGTACCGCGACCAACCCATACGTTCCCCGAACCCGTACAAGTGCCTCCTCGACCGCACGGAGCAGATCACCTGCGTATACCGAACCGATGAGATGAGCCAATACTTCGGTATCCGTCTCAGAAGTAAATTCTACCCCCGTCTTCTCAAGCTCGTTTTTTAGTTCCCGATAATTCTCAATGATTCCATTATGACATATCGCGAGATTCCCGCTCAAAGAAACATGCGGATGGGCATTTGCTTCAGTGACGCCGCCATGAGTCGCCCATCGTGTGTGGGCAATTCCAATCGTTCCCGCAATCTCCTGATCCTTCAATTTTTGAGCAAGCGCATCAATCTTACCCACTGATCGAATCCGTGCAAGTGAAACATGACCACCATTCTCGTTTTCAACTGTGGATTTTGAACCTTGGGTTTGTAGGACTGCGAGTCCTGCACTGTCATATCCTCGATATTCAAGCCGGCGAAGTCCTTGCACGAGGATTGGCATCGCCTCTTTTCTCCCGATATAGCCAATAATGCCGCACATAGACCAAAAAATTATGTAATATGTTTTGCAATTTCCAAATCCTCAGCTGTATTGATTCCGACCGCTTCTTTGGGTTCGATTGAAACTGAAGAAATTTTCCTTCCCTCGGAAATCGCGTGTGAAACCAGATCAGTAAGATAATACTCGTGTTGTGAGTTATGATTTTCAAGCCGTTTCAGACTTTCCCACAACCATGAAGCGTTAAAACAAAAAAATGAGGGGTTGAGTTCCAAAATTCCAAGCTCGGCTTCGGTTGCGTCTTTTCTCTCCACGATACGTGTGATATGTCCGCTCCCAGAATCACGTATGATTCGCCCGAAATTATAAAATGGCTGATAAACACCTTTGAAATGAGGAACCATAAATGTCATGAGGGTGATCGCATTATCACGCTCAACATGTCGAATGATCAGACGCTCGATCGATGCGGTCGATACAAAGGGCATATCTCCGTACAAAACCACCACATGGTCTACCACTCCCATAAGCAGAGTCTCTGCCACGGAGACCGCGTGCCCGGTACCGAGCTGCTCTTCCTGGACCACATACTCCGCACGATTACCGAGATAGTCCTGCACCAGAGTGTGTTGTTTTGAAACAACAATCACAGGTTTATGAGAAAGTTCGAGACCCTCCACATGTTCAACTACATACTCGACAAGTGGTTTATGATTCAGTTCATGCATGACTTTGGGTAACGTGCTGTTCATTCGTTTTCCCGCCCCTGCTGCAAGAATTACCACTCCGATTTTATTTCTGGTAGGTAATGATATAGTCATAAATTTCAGTCAACGTATTAAAATATGGTAAATTACTCTGCACATACTCACTTTCATCAATCGAATCTGATTTCTTAAGCACAGCACGCATTCGAGGAAATCGTGCGCTAACCCGTAACGTCTCTTCAACCTTATCGTTGATAAACCACAAATCTTCCTCTCGTTCACCTACACTGATCAATTCCTGAAGCACATGCTCTTTGTTATCCGAAACCATGAATACCCGGTCGAAATAATCATGAATCCCACTGCCCTTGACTTTCAGTTCCTGCATGGACGGGTCTCCAAGACTGAGAAGCACTACTGGCTTTCTCATCGACTTCAATGAATGGACAAAATCCACCGTATCAGGAAACAGAAAATCTCGCAATGCGTCCCCGGTTGTTGCTTCAAGTGCTTCGAGCACACGGTCATGATCATATCCACGCAAGGAAAGAAAATCAGCGTGTATATGATTAGAATACGAGGCAAGCCCGTTATGCTGATATGCCTCCCGATACGTTTCATGTATATCTTTCAGAGAGACGGCTGCTTGCACGAGAGAGTGTACTCGGGCTTGTTTGAAGCCATGTGTATGAAACAACGTATCATCAAAATCAATGATAAACATATAAAGCTAATCAGTGATATGTAATACACATACTATCATAGGCCATAATTTTATCAAAAAACAGCTTAATCTAGCTGTTTTTTACTAAATGATAGAAAACAAGAAGCTATACAATAGTTATTTCTTTGCATCGGTACACATCCTGGACCGCATGTAATATTTCAATTCCTTCGTTCATCGGTTTTTCAAAGGCCTTTCGCCCGAGAATCAGCCCCATACCGCCTGCACGCTTATTGATAACCGCCGCCCTCACCGCATCACGAAGGTCAGATGTACCCTTGCTTTCCCCGCCAGAGCTGATGAGCCCAATCCTCCCCGCATAGCCATTCAAGACTTGATAGCGGCACAGGTCGATTGGATGATCGCTCGAGAGTTCGGTGTACATTCGTTCAGAATACTTCCCAAATGAATGTTTACCCTTATTGAGAGCAAGATACCCCCCATTCAAGGTTGGTAATTTTTGTTTTACGATATCCGCCCCAATGGTCGCTCCCAGATAATTCGCCTGTCCCGTAAAATCCGCAGATTCCTGATAATCCACCTTCCCAACTTTGAAATCTGGATTACGGACATAGCACCAAAGCACCGTGAACATCCCTTTTTCATGTGCCAATGCGAATGCCTCAGAAACTTCAGTGATCTGACGCTTTGATTCTGGTGAACCAAAATAAATCGTCGCCCCAACTCCGCGCGCACCCATATCATGCGCTTTTTTAACATTCGTAAACATGGTCTGATCATGATCATTGGGATACCGAAACAGATCATTATGATTGAGTTTAACAATAAATGGAATTCGCTCTGCGTATTTACGACTGAGAATGGCAAGTGTGCCGTAGGATGATGCGACCGCATTACACCCGCCCTCAATCGCAAGTTTTACGATATTCTCTGGATCAAAATAAGCCGGATTGGCGGAAAAACGAGCACCGGCGGTATGTTCGATTCCCTGATCCACAGGCAAAATAGACAAATACCCTGTCCGTTTGAGCCGTCCAGAATTCTTGAGTGTATTCAAATTAGCAATTACCTTGCCCGAACGATCGGAAATCGAAAACACATTGGAAAAAAAACTGCGCGACGGGATATGAAGCGCCCCTTTTGAAATTTTTGGAGTAGAAAAATTGAGAAGTGACTCAGCTTCATCCTCCAAAATTTCAGTTATCTTTAAAAAATCAAGCATAAAAAAAATGATAGTATCTATATACTACCATTTTTTACGATTTTCGACAAAATAAATTATTCCTGCTCCTCAACTCGTGCGACTGCATGTGCCCACATCTCATCAATTTCGTATTCAAGCTCTAAATCTTCAGCATGATCCGCAAACCATTGCTCAAATGCTACTTTAAGTTCAGCCACGTCAGATGCATTTTCAAGCGCATCTTCAAGAAGTGCGTATTTCTCTTCATGCGATCGTGCAAGTCCATCCTCAATCTCTTCAAAGGTTTCACGGACATGATCAAGGATAGCGTCTTTTACGGAATCGTAATGAAAATCTGACATACAGATAATAGGTTAAAGTGAACAAAGCGGGTTACAATATACCACACTGTTTGAACTTTGCAAGTCCCTTACAATTGGGGATAATAATAGAGTTCCATTGCAATGGAACTCTATTATTATTTCTGTTTCTCCGCGATCGTCCGCACATTATAATCAATCATTTCAAGATAGCTCGTTCGATCCCTAGACCCCTCAGGATCCAGCACCGCAATCACGAGCCCATTATCCTCGGCAAAGGATTCAAGCGACGCGTTAGAAAACTGTGGCTCCATATATAAGGTTTTTACCTGATGCTCTTCTACCTCTTCTTTCAGATATATCAAATACTGAGGCGTAGGCTCCTTGCCCGGAAATGGCTCAAAAGTTGCGACAATCGTGAATCCAAAATGATCTGCGAAATACATAAACGCATCATGAAATGTCACCAATTGCTTATTTGAGACTTGTATCATGAGCATTTTCCATTCCTCATCTTTCAACGTAAGTTCGCGTTTGAACATATCCGCACGTTCAGTAAAATTCTCGCCATGTTCCGGATCGAGCCGAGACAATTCCTCAACAATTGTATCAATCATGAGATATGCGTTCGACGGATCCAACCAATAATGTGGATCGATCGAGCCATGATCATCATGTGCTTCATGCACCTCTTCTTCATTCTCGTGATCTTCATATTCGTGCGATTCAGCCGTTGTCCGAAGTGAGATATTTCGATCAAGTGAGATAAGCACTGCACCAGGAACTGCAGAGCTGATCGACGAGGTCCAGGAATCAAGTCCATGACCGACTTCAAAAATAATCGAAGCACCCTGCAAATCTTTGATGATTGATGGGGTAGGCTCATACGTATGCGGACTTGCGCCGGGTGGAAGGATAAGAACAGTATCAACATCTTCCCCGCCTACAATCCGCACCAGATCATAGATCGGGAATATCGTCGCCGCAACCTTTGGTTTTTCAGACGATACGGAAACCCTGCTGCAGCCAGCCCCAAGAAGAACGACAAAAACAAGCGGAAGAAATAATGTACGGAGATAGCGCATAATTAATTACATTAAAAATCATAAAATCCGAAAGTGCGCTGCGTTCACTTTTCGTATATATGACTAGTGTAATGCAAACCATTTTCAATTGCAAGTAGATTGCTGTGGATAATAGATTGCAATATTCTAAAAAATAAGCTATAGTTAGGATCATATGGCATATACGGGTAAGGTAAAAAATTGGCTCCTCGAAGGCCTAACCAAGGAAGGGTACAAGGCCACGACCCCGAGGCGTGTCTTGACCGAATACCTCCTGAAACAGGAGGGCTTGTTTTGTGCGCTCAATGTGGCAAAAAAACTACCCAAACTCGACAAAGTCTCGATCTATCGAACGCTGGAAACCCTGAAAGAACTCAATCTCATAAACCCGGTCATCAATATTGACGGTCAGCAATTCTACGAAAAAAGCGAAGAAGACCACCATCACCATATCATCTGTACGAACTGTAAAAAAACCAAATGCGTCGATTGTCGTCATGACGAAATACCCAAAATCGGAGGATTTTCCAATGTCCGTCACTCATTTATTCTGACTGGTCTCTGCACCGTATGCAAAAAAAAATAACCATAAAACCGTATATTACGGTGACAGACGTGACACATCGCTACGGAGACGTGAGTGTGCTTGATCATGTTTCATGCACAATAGAAAAAGGCTCCCTGACCGCTATTTTGGGCCCGAATGGTTCAGGAAAAACGACCCTTGTCCGGGCAATGATGGGTTTACTTACACCGACCGAAGGCACGATCGCCATTGCAGGCAAGAAACCCGAAGAGATGCGGACCGAGATCGGATACGTGCCACAACAATTGCAATTCGACCGGACACTGCCGATCACCGTCAAGGAATTCCTGAAAGTGTACAAATGCCGGCGGGAGGGGCACCGGTACAAAAATATCGAGAGCGTGCTTGCCGAAGTGGGACTTGAAAGTCACATGGATCAAAAATTGGGAACGCTCTCAGGCGGGCAATTCCAGCGTGCACTGATCGCACGGGCGATATTCCATGAAAAGGAGATATTGATACTTGACGAACCTTCGGCGGCGATCGATGCCGAAGGAGAAGAAACGTTATATCAGATGATCGAGAAACTCAATCGTGAACGCGGAATTACCTGCATAATCATTTCCCATGACATAGCCATGGTACATCGTTTTGCGGATTCAGTGATCTGTCTCAATAAAGAAAAAATCTGCCAAGGAGCTCCTTCCTCAACCATCACTCCTAAAGTATTGAAACAACTCTACGGATCAGACGCGGGAGTGTATCATCATCACCATTAAACCCATAGCACATTTCACGTATCACGTACCAAAATAAATCTGAATCGTATTGATATGTGGTATGTGATACGTGCTACGTAAAAGACTATATGCTCGATTTCCTCCAATATCCCTTCATGCAACGTGCGCTTCTCTCAGGAGCATTCATTTCGATTGTCTTAGGATGGCTCGGCACATTTATCGTGTCCCGCAAGATGAGTTTTCTCGGTGACGGCATTGCACACGCTTCACTCGGAGGGATCGCACTTGCCATTCTGGTAGGACTAGCTCCCCTGCCGACTGCGCTAATATTTGGAGTCATACTCGCACTTATATTATTTGCAATTGAACAAAAGACAAATATTGGTCAGGACATGGCGATCGGCATGATATTTACTACATCACTCGCGATCGGCATCATCCTCATGAATTTCCATGAGGGATACCAGCCCGAACTCGTAAGCTATCTCTTTGGAAGTATCCTCGCAATCAATACGAGTGACCTCTATAGTATCGCATTCGTAGGCGTGGGAACCCTGGCCATGCTTGGAATATGGAACCGCGAATTCACCTTCATCACCTTCGACAAAGATGGTGCGTACCTCTCCGGCATCTCTCCTGCAAAATACGACCTCGCACTCTATGTTATCTCAGCTTTAGCGATTATCGTGAGCGTAAAGCTCGTCGGAATCATCCTCGTTTCAGCGCTCCTTATTACTCCAAGTGCGACCGCAAAATTGATCGCTCCCTCATTTGGTGCGTTCCAAAAAATCGCCACAGTGATAGCGCTCATAACCACACTCACCGGTCTTATCCTCTCCTACTACCTTGATCTCCCGTCCGGAGCTACGATTATCCTCGTAGGTACGACAGTCTTCGTTTTGACAAATATCATTAGAAATAAAAAGTAATCATCGATGAGTCTCGATTAACCTATGATTAATAACCTTGACCCCATCCTCGCACTGCTCGGACCTTTCACTATCCGCTGGTATGGCCTTATGCTTGGTATCGGAGTCCTGGTCTGTCTTTTGACCTATTACACGCTGAGCAGATCAAACAAGGAAAAATTAAATACCATCTACGATTTCTCAGTCTGGCTTATCGTGGGAGGACTTATGGGTGCGCGTCTGGGACATATCATGTTCTACAATCTCCCCTACTTTTTAGCCAATCCAAAGGAAATTATCATGATCAACCACGGCGGTCTCTCAAGCCATGGACTGGCGATTGGACTGCTCCTTACGGCATGGGTTTATAAGAAAGTAAAAAAGATAGACCTCAAAAACTATCTCGACCTTATGGTCGTACCGATTCCCTTCCTTGCAGGCTGTATCAGAATTGGCAACTACTTCAATTCAGAAATAATTGGCAAACCTACCGATGTCCCATGGGGGGTATACTTTGCCCGTGTCGACTCCGAGATGGTTTTGAGGCATCCGCAACAACTCTATGAAGCTGCCACATGCTTCATTATCTTCGGAATTACCCTGTTTGTTTATAAAAAAATTCAACCGAAAAAATCCCAACTCTATACCTTTTATTTTTTCATATTGACGTATTTTTCAACTCGATTTCTCCTGGAATTTACCAAAGAACCACACAATATTCCTGACTTTTTCCTAACCACAGGACAAATGCTCAGTATCCCGTTTATCGTATGGACTGTGTGGTTTCTTATAACACACTATAATAAAACACAATCTAACTAAGATATAAAAAATTTGTACTACTATGATAAATTTTATTAGCGTCTATATCGCAACACTCATCCCCCTACTACTAATTGACGCGGTGTGGCTCATCGTAATGGCACCAAAACTGTACCGTACGCATATGGCTCATCTTATGAGCGATACACCGAAGCTCATCCCTGCAGCAATATTCTACGTACTATACGCGCTTGGAATAACGTTATTTGTCATACTCCCTGGAATAGAAAATAAGTATAACACAATTAAAATACTCGCATACGGGGGGCTATTCGGCCTCATCGCATACGGCACATACGACCTTACCAACCACGCTACATTAAAAAACTGGCCTGCGATAATCACTATTACAGATCTCATGTGGGGTACCGTCCTTACCGGTGTAGTAAGTATAATTGCAATAAATGTGGTAAAGCTCTGGCAATAAATATGACATTACTCATTTCTACATACAGTACTATTATCCCAGTGTTACTAGTATATTTCTCAGGCTGGTTCATCATCTCCCTCATAAAAAGAAGAAACGATGTCGCAGATATTGCATGGGGCCTTGGTTTTTGTATTGTCGCTTGGACCACATACCAAAAAAATCAACCACTCCTCAGCACCTCAAACATTGCAACCATACTTGTTACAATCTGGGCGGTTAGACTTTCAACACACATTTATTTTAGGAATCGAACAAAAACAGAAGATTATCGATATCGCACATGGCGAGAAGTGTGGGGAAAATGGTTTTATATCAGAAGCTTCCTCCAAGTATTTATATTTCAAGGAATACTCCTTCTCATCATTTCAACACCAATACTTATTGCGAACACACAATTTTCCCAAGATGAAAACATAGTTCTGAAAATACTTGGTATTGGTATATGGTCGCTCGGTTTCTTTTTTGAAACAGTTGGAGATAGACAGCTTTCTATATTTATTAAAAACAAAAATAACCAGGGAAAAATTCTCACTACCGGATTATGGAAGTACAGTAGACATCCCAACTATTTTGGAGAAATTACACAATGGTGGGCACTATGGATACTTACACTATCCCATCCTTATGGATGGGCAGGTATTATCGGACCCTTAACCATCACATTCTTAATTCTAAAAGTTTCAGGAATACCATTATTGGAGAAAAAGATGGAGCGTAACCCTAATTTCAACACATACAAAGAAAAAACAAGTATCCTGTTTCCCCTTCCACCCAAAAAATAATCTGTCTATTAAAAAACTATTACGGTATAACAAAAACCACCTTTTAATGAGGTGGTTTTTTGCCAAACAAAAAACTGAGTACAGAATCTAGGCGCCGACCTACTCTCGCCTTGCGACTACCATTGGAGCTGAAGGGCTTAACTGCCGTGTTCGGGATGGGAACGGGTGGACCCCCTTCGCAAAAAGCACCTAGATTCTATACTCAGTTGAATTGAAAAAGTAACAAGTTGTTGTAGTTAACAGTCTTCGAAACACAACTCTGTGTTTCTGTAGTGCTCGATATATTAGTACGCCTTGGCTATTCACCTAGCGCCTATCAACGTCATAGTCTCTGACGAATCTCAAACGAATATTAATCTTGAGAATAGCTTCGCGCTTAGATGCTTTCAGCGCTTATCTATGCCGAACTTAGCTACCCAGCAATGCATGGCACACAACTGGTACACCAGAGGTTCGTTCTTCCCGGTCCTCTCGTACTAGGAAAGAGTTCTCTCAATATTCTGCGCCCACAGTAGATAGGAGACCGAACTGTCTCACGACGTTCTGAACCCAGCTCGCGTACCGCTTTAATTGGCGAACAGCCAAACCCTTGGGACCTTCTCCAGCCCCAGGATGCGATGAGCCGACATCGTACATATTCCTCACTTTCATGAGGGGTAGACTATATCTTCTTCTTGCTCTGGATCGTAGCTATCCCGACACACGGTCTGGACATGCATAATCTCAGTTTGACTCAGCAAGAGTCGGCGTGTTACCTGCGTCAGTCGAAAGTCTACAAAGTCGAAAGTCAAAAGTGAATTGGTATTTACTTTATGACTTTATGGACTTTTTGACTTTAGACTAATACAAGTCTCCCCTTTCGGGTCAGTCGTTACGGGGTCATACGATCGAATGATCGTAGACTTCCCACGGTATTGCCGGGTGGCGGGCTGCCACTGACGGGTTCACCGTTATAAGCCGATATTTGATTCTCACTATCTAATTTAATAATTTTGACGAAAAAATTTGGGAAAACAATCGCTTGTCATGCACCCCGATATGTTAAGGTGCCAAACCGCGCCGTCGCTATGGACGCTTGGGCGCGATCAGCCTGTTATCCCCAGAGTAGCTTTTATCCGTTGAGCTTCCACCATCCTATGTTGTATGGTCGGATCACTAACTTCCACTTTCGTGACTGCTCGGGTGGTAGCCCTTGCAGTAAAGCCGACTTTTGCGTTTGCACGTCCAGTCCGATTTCCATCCGGACTAAGTCGACCTTTGTAAACGCCTCCGTTATGGTTTGGGAGGCAACCGCCCCAGTTAAACTACCCACCAGATACTGTCTCCATTCCCTGATTCAAGGGGACAGATTAGGTGTATCACAGCGCAAGGGTGGTGTCTCATTGGCGCCTTTCGGCTCCCACCTACACTGAACATGCGAAGCAATACACCAATACCAAGTTATAGTAAAGCTTCATGGGGTCTTTTCGTCTAGCTACGGGTAAGTCGCATCTTCACGACTAATGCATTTTCGCCGAGTACATGGTTAAGACAGTCCACTCATCATTATGCCATTCGTGCGGGTCGGAACTCACCCGACAAGGAATTTCGCTACCTTAGGACGGTTATAGTTACCGCCGGCGTTCATCAGCGCTTCGGCTCAAGGCTTTGTATTGCTACTAACCTCTCCCCTTAACGTTCTGACACTGGCCAGGCATCACCCCCTATACATCCACTTACGTGTTCGCAGGGAGCTGTGTTTTTGATAAACAGTCGCATGGAGTCTTTTGTTGACCCGGTCAGATGACCGGGAGGCCTTATCCCGAAGTTACGGCCGCTTTTTTGCCGAGTTCCTTAACCATGTTTCTCTCGTTCGCCTTGGTCTTCTCGACCTACCCACCTGTGTCGGTTTACGGTACAGTTTGATATTGCCTAGCGTCACGCTACTTTTCTAGGCACTCCGCTAACCTCTATTGACCTTGCCCGAAGACTCAGTCTCTCCCTTGCGGGACGTACATTACCTGAATACGCAGAAGCCGTTGAAATGCGCATAGCGCAACAAACAATACCAAGTGCAGGAATATTAGCCTGCTCTTCCATCGACTACGCCCCCTTGCGAGGGCCTCACCTTAGGATTGACTAACCCAGGGACGATTCTCGTGGCCCTGGAAACCTTGGGTTTTCGGCGTGAAGGACTCTCACCTTCATTATTGCTACTTGTGCCTGCATTCTCTCTTCTGAACGCTCCACCAAACCTCGCGGTTCAGCTTCGCAGCTGTTCAGAATGCTCCTCTACCACTGCCGAAGAAAACTCTCGCATCCGATAGACACTTATCTAAACTCATTTACAGAAAATGCTCCGCATTTTCTGAGAATTTATATAATAATCAGATACAAAGTTTTCTTCGGCAATCCGCAGTTTCGGTATAACACTTAGCCCCGGTACATTTTCGGCGCGAAGACTCTTGACCAGTGAGCTATTACGCTTTCTTTAAAAGATGGCTGCTTCTAAGCCAACTTCCTGGTTGTATAAGAATCGACACCACTTTCTACACTTAGTGATAATTTAGGGACCTTAGTTTGCGATCTGGGCTGTTTCCCTTTTGACCTATGCAGCTTAGCCCGCATGGTCTGACTTGTATGCTTGTAATCTCTGGTATTAGGAGTTTGATTGAAGTGAGTATCCTTTCGGACCTCAACCTCATCCAGTGCTCTACCCCCAGAGGGACCACATACAGCTAGCCCTAAAGCTATTTCGAGGAGAACCAGCTATCACCGAGTTCGATTAGAATTTCTCTCCTATCCACGACTCATCCCGGAGTGTTGCACGGCTCGTGGGTTCGGTCCTCCAGATCATTTTACTGATCCTTCAACCTGGTCATGGATAGCTCACCCGGTTTCGGGTTGTATATGTGCCACTGGCGCCCTATTAAGACTCGGTTTCCCTGTGCCTTCGGACCAGAGGCCCTTAAGCAAGCGACACACAATACACTCGTAGGCTCATTCTTCAATAGGAACACGGTCACCCTTGCGGGCTCCCGCTCCTTGTAAGCGTATGGTTTCAGATACTATTTCATCGCCCTCCCGGGCTGCTTTTCACCTTTCCCTCATGGTACTAGTCCACTATCGGTCACAATGAGTATTTAGCCTTATCGCATAGTCGCGACGGATTCAAACAGGATTTCTCG
>CAZNAO010000004.1:0-43675 GCA_964571295.1 uncultured Gammaproteobacteria bacterium
CGATATGCCATCACGACCGATGCTTCTTCGCATCCGTCTTGCTGACGAGGATCTGCCCAGTCACCAAACGGCGCTTGCGGAGTAAAGGGAACATCATGCACGATCTTCGTTGGAAACTGTTCTATTGTTGAGGTAGGTACCACCGCGTCTGGTTCGGTTGAAGTAGTAGATATCGGTTCAGAGGTAGGATTGGGTGTGCGAGTGACAACCTCGGTAGTCGAAGGCGTGCTAGTGTGAAAAACTATCGCTGGACGTGATAATGAAAAAAGATATGACGCAGCGAAATAACTCCCAAACAATATTAAAATAAAAACCAAAAGTATGATATTGATCCGTCTCGCCATATTATTTCGATGTATTCAGCCCCGCTTCGGGTAGTTCGGTCATTATTGTCTTTCCGATCGCGACGATTAATTTCCCGTCGAAAGATTTTCCGGCACGCGCCATGATCGAGAGTGCGACCGAACGATGCATCCCTTCAATCACTTGGATTGTGCCGTCTGGTAATTCGAGTGCGGTAATGACCGAATCGGCAGGATATTCTTCCATAATTGAAGTAATTTTTTTCAAACTTCGCAGATCTTCCCGCTCTGCAAGCGTTGTAAACTTGACTCGTTTCAAGCCATCGTAATATCGCTCGATCCAGGTACGAAACGGACCACCATACCACCCGGATATTACTGCCAAAGGATCAGTAATTTCATATAAACCCCAACCTGCTTCCCTACACTTGAATCTCTCAGCATATCCCTTGAGCCTCCATTCCGCCCAACTGTTGAAACCACGCTCTTGTGCAAGAACCTGCCAGTCAGAATTTTCTCCTTCGTTTTTGTACCATTCAAGAAATACCTCCTCCCATTCACAGGTATGCAATAATGAAATACGTGAATCCATAATTATGATAATAAAAATTTCTGTAATTGAAAAAAATGTTTGGGGGTGTATAAAAAACCTTCCCCACCTTTTTTCCGATACAACTCAACTACCGCAAGAGAATCATCAATCATAAGTGTGTGATGTATGTCTTCATTTAATAGTGCAAGCGCGATATCAAACAATTGCCCATTCCTATCTTTCTTAAGCAGTCTGTGATCACTCGAGTTAACAACGACATCAAACAATGTACCAAGACGCCGATACTGCACGGTAATCTCGGAAAATACATCCATATTATTCGTTACCAACCCGACGCGCGCACCTTCTATTTTTACTTTTTCAACCAGTGAAATCATGTCAGAGTCAAGCTGCATTGCGGTAACGCTTGTAAGAAATCGTTCATGCAACCAATCAAATGAAACATTGCATGCAGAAGCAACTCTACTATTTACCTCTCGTGAATCAATTTCTCCACGCATCCATTGCGCACATAATTCGGAATCGGTAAAAATATGCTCTTGAATCCAATTAACAATGCGCTGATACGAAGGGGACAGAGTGCGAGTATAAAATCGATCATGACAGAGAACGCCGTCGAAATCAAAGAAAACTGTTGAATACTTTAACACAAGTATACTTAATATTAAGACTCCTCCAATATAATCCGATCTTTAAATCTTCCGCGCTCACCCGCTTTCTCCTGTCTAATCTTCTCAATTGTGCCCCGTTCAAACTCTTTATATTCTGCAATTGCGTCGAGTACTTCAAGAAGATCTGCAAGCTCCTCAGCGCTCTCATCTTTTTGGAATTCAAGTACTTCCTCTCCCAGCTTCTCCTTCAGCTTTTCCCAATACTCATCTTCGGAAGCAACATGATACACCGGTGTACCACCTTTCTTGCGAATATACTCAGGAATATTGTCACGAACAAGTTTGTCATAGTTCATAATGCGACCAATTTATTCTCCAATATATTCAAATCTAGGAACAGTTCTGCTATCAATCTCGACAGTTTCGAGAAACATACCGAGCGGACGAACCCAGAACTTCGAAACTTCGTTTGTATACAAAGCTTCATATACAACCATTTCCTCAAGTGTCTCACTGTGCTTTGCAATACCAACTACTCGATATTCTTTGCCTTTATAATGTCGGTACCTGCCCAGTTTAAACATAAGAATATTATATATCTATATGGATGAGCGCGGTCCGGATAGCCTCTTTGGTATATGCTTTTCTCGTCAATCTTCCTTTAGTCACAATCCCGACCAATCCTTCTGCTGACCCGAGATTCGGATTACTGCTGAAACCCGCCTGATGTGCAGCCTCACTCATAGTGAGACCCTGCGACATAAGCTCAGCCACTCGGTGTGGCACTTCCCATGCGGAAGACAGTCCGAGGTGATACTCACTGCCGTCAAAAATGACACATACGCACACGTCCATATATCCGGTCTTGGTAGTGGGTACTTCCATAAGCCCAGATTCAATACCGAATGAATAGGTGCACTCGTGAAACGCATTACGCGCACGGTTCGTGGCGCCTTCTATGGTTTCAGATAACGATCTCGGCTGCTCGCTCACCCCGGACGAAACTTCATGTGCGACGACTGTCGCATCACGAAGATGCGGATAGTCGACAATAAGTTCTCGGAGTGCTTCCACTTTTACCGGATTAGCAGATCCAATAGTAATTCTCATATAAATTTCAGTATAACAAATAACGTAGACCGAAGTCTACGTTATTATGATAGTTATGCATTTTTACCATGACACTTCTTATACTTGAGTCCTGATCCGCATGGACACGGATCATTCCGTCCGATTTTTCCCTCAACTGCTTTACCAGCGCCGGATGGTTTTGCTGCAGCTTCCGACTCACTGGTCTTCTTAGCGCCTTCAAGCGTCATCGTATCATCAGCCATGACGCTCGGAGCAAGCTGGATTCCCGCATGGATTTTGAAGATCGTATTCGCGACCTCATGTTGGATTCCCGACAGCAACCGATTGAAAAGATGGAAACTTTCTTGTTTGTACTGTACCAGAGGATCGCGCTGTCCGTATCCCTGAAGTCCGATTCCTGCACGCAAATGATCGATCGTAATCAGATAATCGACCCACATCATATCAATCGTACGAAGTAATACTCCCCGCTCGACTTCGATCATCATTTGTGTCCGCACGTTCGGGTCAGCCTGAATTTTTTCGAGAGACTGCGCAAAAGCTGTGTACGCAGCCTGCGCTTCAAGAATCAAGACTCTCACCACTTCATCACGCACTTCAATCGGGTTTTTACTGTCTTTTGCCGCGGTCGCTATAATCGATTCGATTTCTGATGCACGAGCCGAAGACAATGGCATCATGGCGGCCATGTTCTCGATGATTTCTTTGGTGTTCCATTGCGTTTCATCTTCCGCGCTTGCATGCATGGAGACGATCGTCTCAATCTCCTGCTCGACCATCTCGAGAATAATTTCACGAAGTGCACGAGGGCGTGTTTCTTCTTCAGGAGGAGTATTCACTGGATGCGCCACGGCATCGATTTCCTGTTTCGCAGCATCGAGAATTTCGCGACGTTTCTTATAAATCACGTCACGTTGCTTGTTCAAGACATCGTCATATGAAAGCAAATGCTTACGAGTATCGAAATGATGCGATTCCACTTTCTTTTGAGCGCTTTCAAGAATACGCGTGATCATTTTCTGCTCGATCGGCATATCATCCGGAATATTGAACCGGGTCATGACAGCTTTCAATCGGTCACCCGAAAAGATACGCATGAGATCATCTTCGGTCGAGACAAAGAACTGTGTTTCACCCGGATCACCCTGACGCGCGCTTCGTCCGCGGAGCTGATTATCAATACGTCGGGATTCATGTCGTTCGGTTCCAAGAACGAACAATCCACCGGCTTGGACCACTTTTTGAACGTCTTCTGCCACCGCAGGAACTCCTCCCAGCTTGATATCGACACCGCGACCCGCCATGTTCGTAGCCAAAGTTACCGCACCCGGACGTCCTGCCTGGGCAATAATTTGTCCTTCACGCTCATGATTCTTTGCGTTCAAAATTTCATGTTCAATCCCCTGGCTGAAGAGATATGTGCTCAGTTCTTCATTCTTTTCAACCGAAATCGTGCCGATCAGGACCGGCTGTCCTTTTGCACGAGCTTCCGTAACTTTCTCAACAATCGCTTTATACTTCCCTTTGTTGTTCTTATAAATCCGATCCGGATGGTCGAGGCGATTATCCGGTTTATTAGTTGGGATAGTGGAGACTTCGAGTCCATAAATCTTGAAAAATTCTTCTTCTTCGGTCTTTGCGGTACCGGTCATGCCACCAAGCTTGTCGTACATGCGGAACAAATTCTGAAACGTGATCGTCGCCAGAGTTCGTGATTCTTTCTGGATAGGCACTTTTTCTTTTGCTTCAATCGCCTGATGCAATCCTTCCGAATAGCGTCTGCCCGGCATTTTGCGGCCGGTAAATTCGTCGATAATAATAATTTCACCCGCATCAACAATATAGTCTTTGTCTCGTTTGAACAAAAATTCAGCTTTAAGCGCCTGCTCGATATGATGCACCGTTCTGATTCCACCTTCGACATAAATATTGTCGACATTAAGCCACTTTTCGAATTTCGCAATACCTGCATCCGTCAGGGTCGCGCTGCGCATCTTCTCGTCGATATTGTAGTCTTCATTTGCCGTAAGCATTTTGACAAGATCGGCAAAACGATAATACTGATCCGTCGCTTCCTCAGCTTGCGCGGAAATGATAAGCGGCGTGCGTGCTTCATCGATCAAAATCGAATCGATTTCGTCAACAATCGCATAGTGCATTTCAGATCCCGGTCGCATTACCATGTCTTCAATGCGCTGCACCATGTTATCGCGCAGATAATCGAAACCGAATTCATTATTAGTTCCGTAGGTGATGTCACATCGGTATGCTTCCTGGCGCGACGCGGGGCGCAGATATTCATTTTCCACCTCAAAACTCCCCTTCTCGTCCCGTTCAGTATCAAGCTCTCCGCCCTCTGCTTTGTCTTCGGTTAGTTGCGTATTATTCTTTGCTGATTTGTCGTAGATAAACGTAATTCGCTGATTTTGAATGATGCCAACGCTCATGCCAAGAAAATCATAAATCTGTCCCATCCATACTGCGTCTCGTTTTGCAAGATAATCATTGACCGTAACCACATGAACACCTTTCCCTGCGAGCGCATTGAGGTAGACCGCAAGTGTCGCGGTAAGCGTTTTTCCCTCTCCGGTACGCATTTCCGCGATTCGTCCGCGATGGAGGGTAATACCTCCGATAAGTTGTACATCATAGTGACGCATACCGAGGGTGCGCTTCGCAGCTTCGCGCACGGTTGCAAATGCCTCAGGCAAAATATCGTCAAGCGTTTCCCCTTTTAGAAGTCGCGCCTTGAATTCAACAGTCTTCGCTTGAACTTGCTCATTGGTTAATTTTTCAAAATCACTCTCGAGCGCATTAATGCTCGCAACCAGCGGTTGAAGGCTTTTAATCACTTTTTTATTCTGATCCGGAAATAGTTTCTGTAGAAAAGACATACGGGTACAAAGTGGAAAACAACTCAATAAATAAAAGACTGCCCCTCTCAATCGGGCCAGTCTAGCATAGCACGTACCTGAATACTTGTCTACCCTGCCAAAACAGTAAAAAAGCAGTCTTATTCCCTGATATTTTCTTGGACCAGGGAAAGCATGTGCGACAATTCAGAATCCCCCAGTTCAGACAAAAGAAGCATTCGACGAATACGGGTGATTTTATGATGAATAAGATCAAACCTGGCATTTTCAGGTGAATCCTGTGGCACTGACATCTTTCTCGCCAGCTCGGAACCAGTATAGAGATCAAAGTCAGTCCTGAGATCAAACACCTCACGACGAACATCTACCGGATAATTGGCATCTCCCGCAACCTTAAGGAGATATTTCAAAACCGAATCCTTGTTTTTGAGCGATTCACGAAAATGATCGCGCCCGAACTCTGTCATAGCTAACCCTGATATCCTTTGATTTCACGCAATACTTTGCGATCTTTCGCACGTTTCTTTTCCTTGCTCGCGTCTAACTCAACTTTGAGATGATCCCGAACTTTGTCAATCGACTTGTACAAATCTTCGGTTTCTTTCCGTACCCGAACCAATTCCCCATGAGGTATGCGCACATTAACCTCGGCATAAAATATTTTTCCTTTGTGATGATGTGTTGATGTGAGTCCGATATCAATCGCAATACTGATGATCCGATCAAAATATTTTTCAAGACTCTGCATTTTTTGTTCAGCATAATCTCGGATCATGTCCGTAAGTTCGATACCACTTGCACGTATTGAGATATTCATACGACAAAAAATTAAGACTAAAACTCAAAATGTATAAATTTCTTCTTCAAGTTCGATGCCGAATCTCTCATATACGGTCGACTTAATCTTATCGATCAGGCGATGCACATCTTCAGCAGTTGCTCCGCCGGTGTTTACGATAAAATTACCATGCTGATCTGAAACGAGAGCGGCACCGATCTGCTCACCCTTCAATCCCGCCTGTTCGATAAGCCATCCCGCGGAAATTTTTCCAAGGCTCAAAAATTTCTGCACTTTCTCGCTATACTTATCAAAATGTTCAATCAGCTGCTCACGATATTTCCCTGCGTCGGGATTCTGGAAAATACACCCGGTCGAAGCATGTCCTTGCGGCTGTGTTGAATTACGATAATTCAGATACTCAAGCGCATGTTTTAGTAATTCTTTGTCTTCAGTCGGCTCGAGTTTGAGTACCACTTGCAATACTACCCCGCCTTTGATTTTGAATCCACTCGAACGATACCCGAACTCACATTCAGTATGCGGAACAGTTACTACTTCTCCATCTCGATACACACGTACCCGATCTACCGAATCTTTCATTTCAAATCCCATAGCACCTGCATTGCCACGTACCGCTCCACCGATCGTCCCCGGCACTCCGACCCCCCACTCGAATCCAGTCAATTGTTCTTTCATGGAAAAACGTGCGACTGAGACTGTAAGTGCTCCGGCATCCGCAATGACCAATGATCCTTCACGACGAATTTCTTGGTAAGATGGGTGGATAACGACTCCTTCGAACCCGTGATCGCTTGCGAGCATATTTGATCCGCCACCAAGGATCATATAGGGGATTCCAGAGCCATCAAGATAACGCATCAGCTCGACATGATGATCAATTGTATCGACCGATACAAAATATTGTGCGGCTCCGCCTATTTTAAATGAGGTGTGTTTTGAAAATGGCTCATTCAGCTTGACAGCACCATATTGTTTCAGTTGTTCCAATAGTTCAGTCATATTGCATTTAATACGAGAAAAGACTATAGTATGCGTAATTATCGTATGGAAAAATCCATCATCTACGTCACACGCGACATCGAACGCGCCATGGGCTGCCTTACCATGCCCTCTGTGTCCATTATCTCAAATGATTCAGACTTTGCCAAGTCAATCAAAGAACGCTATCCGGGGCGAATTTTTCTTATTCAAGACAAAAAAACATTGGACACATACGAACTTTTGGAACACCCAAAAACAGCAGAAATACTTTCGAACCTTACAGATCCTCAGATACTCGTATTCAAAAATACATCTCGAATCGAGAAATGGTGCGCTAAAAATAGCTACCCCCTTCTCAACCCTCCAGCAAAACTTGCAGCTTCACTCGAAGAAAAGCTAACCCAACTTGAAACACTCGACGATCTCGCCGAACTCATGCCTCGATACAAAAAAAAGACTATTGAGGATCTACATTGGTTTGGAGAAACGTACATTATCCAATTCAACCATTCACATACTGGTTCAGGAACAGTGCTGATTGATTCAGAAGAAAAACTAGATGAATTAAAAAAAGTATTCGAAAAACGCGAATGTCGCATTGCCCCGTTCATCAGCGGTCCTATTTTTACCAGCAATATTGTCGTTGGAATAGATGTTGTATTGACCGGAAATATGAGTTATCAGATCACCGGCTTACAGCCATTCACCGACGAAATATTTGCCACCATAGGCAACGATTGGGGAGCTCCCTATAGCATATTAAACGATTCAGAACGAGCAGAATACGAACTAATTAGTCGTGAGATAGCAAAAAAACTACAAAGTCTCGGATGGAAAGGATTATTTGGAATAGATGCAATTTGGAGTACCCAAGAAAAACGATGGTACGTTATAGAGATCAATGCACGCCAGCCAGCAAGCGCTTCATACGAAAGCATGCTTCAAAAAAATACAAATTCCCAAACGTCAAACCTCACCATACTTGAAGCGCATCTAAAAACGCTTCAAGGAAAACCCCTAAAGGAATACTCTCTCACGAGAATTACTGACGGTGCTCAGATTATTCATCGAGTGACAAAAAAAATCACATCGCCTGAACAAGCAAAAAACATAGTACAAAAACTTGATGAGCTTCGTTTTGAAGCATGGGATGCAAAAAAACTCACGGTAATCCCATACAAAAACACAACCCATAACAGTGATCTAATTAGAATTCAATCAGAAAAAAGTATCATACACGGTGATGAATTTACTGAAGTTGGAGAAAAAATAAAATCTATTCTGAACTAGAAAAATAGACAACGCATAAGCTATGATAACCACCACTCTTTCTCGCCAAGCACTCGATATAATCAATTCCTACGAACAACTCAATATCGGAGCGGAAAAAATCAACACCCCATATTTCAACAACCGTACGAGTAATCTTCGTGGCGCCCTACGTGTACTCATTGGCAAAGGCACTGCACAGGATATTATCGACGAAGCACGAATACTTGCACTGAGAGAAAAAATCGATCTGGATAAGATGAATAATGAAATGATGGTACAATTCCTAACCGATCATAAGCTAGGAATCGATTGCGCAGCACTGGTCTATTATACACTTGATGCAGAACTACAATCGACAAAACACAAAAAAATAAAACAAACACTTTCGTTTGCAAAAAAAAATTTCCTCCGTCAGCTTATTGCCAAATTTCGTACGGTTGAGAACACAAGCGTATCAGTGCTTCACGAAAATTCAACTGAAATAGCACTGAATGAACTCAAGCCAGGTGACATGATCATTGCACTTGAAGGCGGGCTACAACATGATTACAATCACGTAATTATCATAACCTCGACCACACGAAACGAAACAAGAAAACTTGTCTCGGTCGAATATGCACACGCGTATATTTGGAAACGCCAAGGAAAATATACCAAAGGCATCAGAAAAGGCACCATCAACATAATCAAACCAGAGAAAGGAATTCTTGAACAAGAATGGATCGAGGATGGAAAGACAGGCGAAGAAAATGAAACATGGGATTACCTAGTAAAAGCAACTACAGTCGTATTAAAACGGATAACAGCATAAAATATATTCTATGTCAGAATCAAAAAGAGGACCCGTATGGGGAGGAGCCGCAGAAGAATGGATGTTGAAAAAAGAAGAGCGCAAACAAGAAATTACCACTGCGATTAAGGATATACCTATACTATTTGATACCGATAACTTTCAAGATCTCATTGGTCATCTAAACCTACTCGAAGCCGGAGAAATTGGCGATCTCCAGGTTGGAGAAAAAAAATATTCAATTAGTATAATCAAAGAATTAATCAAAGTGACAATCGGGGATTTTTCCAAAGAGGAACGGAGGAAAAAAGTTAATGATGGTACAATAACAGACGGAAAAATCATACAGTACCTCAAAGATAGAGGGATAACCGGGGGGAAAATAAACGATGAAAGTATGCAAGGATTCAGAGAGTGTATGCTCAAATGCATAAAAAATATGTGCAAGCAAACAACTTGAACTTTCTTCTGTTTTGAGGTACACTGGAATGGCTCAATCTAGCCATTCTTTTTGTATATTCTCTTATGATTGTTGATGTTGCGTCTCTCGATCTTCTACGAAGCATGATCGGCTATGGTATTCTTGCCTGTCTGATCGCCTTTCTCTGGGCACCGCTTCTCACTAAAATTCTCTACAAATACAATCTGACCCGCCGGCCCGAATACGATGCGACGCTCGCGATGGGAGCACGGAAAAGCAAAGTCGGAGTCCCGGTTATGGGAGGCTTGTTGGTTGTCGTGACGGTCGCGGTATTAACGATCGCTTTTAATTGGGAACGAAAATACACCTGGGTACCGATCGGCGTCATGCTGCTCGCAGCGCTTCTTGGAGGAATTGATGACGTCATGAATATCTATGGACAAAAACGACGCAGTCGAAAGCTAGGACAGATTATCCGTTTGATCCGCGTGCACAAGGAATGGAAGATGCGGGTATGGTATGTGATGACACTCCCCTGGTCGCTCTTCAGACGCACGTCGGCATGGCTCTCGAAGCATCCGGGACGCGGGGTACATGTACACGAAAAGCTGTTACTGCAATTTATTGCCGGAGCCATTACCGCGTGGTGGGTATATTTCAAACTCGGTGAAACCTGGCAATCGATCCACATTCCATTTGACGGATTTGTCGATATCGGATGGTTTATCATTCCTCTCATCATTTTCTTTGTCATGTTTACCGCGAACGCGGTCAATGTGGCGGATGGCATGGACGGACTTGCAGGCGGTTCCCTCCTCATCACCTTCGCCAACCTCGCCATCTTGAGCTGGCTCGAGGGGTATCAGGAAATCGCAATTTTGAACACCATGGTTTCAGGTGCGCTCATTGCGTACACATATTTCAATATCAAGCCTGCACGATTCCAGATGGGAGATGTGGGGTCGCTCGGGTTAGGAGCGCTCCTTGCGATCAATACGATCGTTATCAATCACATGCTTCTCCTCCCTCTTTTTGGTTTTATCTTCTTTGTCGAGCTCCTCAGTGTCGTGATCCAGATTATCGGCCGCTACACCCTCGGACGCCGCATCTTCTCCATGGCGCCGATTCATCATCATTTTGAACTTCGCGGATGGAGCGAGGAGAAGACCGTGATGCGTTTCTGGATCATGCATGCGGGAGCAGTATTACTCGGTCTCTGGATTGCACTATACTAGAATCTATGTCATATCTCGCGTGGAAAAAACAAACAATTACTGATATTACTCCTGAAAATATTTCTTCACTCTACAGTGAAGGTTTTGTTTTTACACGTGAAGAAAAAGGTTCCATGGATCAGACGCGAAGCGTACGAATCGACCTCGCACAATTCGAGTTATCAAGCGAAAACCGACGTATTCTCAGAAAAACTGATGAGATACAGATGGAGACTGTCCCGCTCCCCTATTCCGATTATCACTGGTCGATCGGTAAACTAGCAAAAGATTTTTATACGGAAAAATTCGGTGACGGAACGTTTAGCGCGAACAAAGTAAAGGAATTGCTGACTGACCCGGACAATAGTAACTTCAATCTTCTCTTCACCTATTCATACAATGAAGAAACAGTCGGATATGCAATCTGCTACGCAAACGAAGACATGCTTCACTACTCATACCCATTTTATGAACTGAGCAATGTAAGCCAGTTCACCAATATCGGCCTTGGCATGATGACCAAAGCGATCCAGTGGGCAAAGGATAACAGAAAAAAATATATCTATCTCGGCTCAGCTCAGCGCCCGACTGACACGTATAAATTCCAATTTTCTGGAGCAGAGTGGTTTGATGGAGAGAGATGGAATAGCAATGTTGGTGAATTAAAAAAAATTTTAAGCGTATGAAAATCCACTTTATCGGAATCTGCGGCGTAGCCATGGGAGGACTCGCACTCGCACTCAAAAAAGCAGGACACACGGTCACCGGTTCAGACAAAGGATTCTTCCCTCCGATTTCGACATATTTGAAAGAAAATGGCGTAGCGTACTACCCAGGATGGCATCCGAACAACATGATAGAAAACGGTGCTCCTGATCTGGTGGTGGTCGGAAACGTTGCGGCTTCCGCAAATCCTGAATGGGTCTATGTACAGGAGCACCAGCTCCCCTATGTTTCGTATCCCGAACTTATCGAAAAATATTTTTTGAAACAAAACTCTGTCGTCTGCGCCGGAACTTACGGCAAGACCAGTTCGACCGCACTCATGTCGCAGATTCTGTCTGACGCGGGATATGATCCAAGCTATATGTTTGGCGGACTGTCGATCGATGACACTCCAAGCGCCGCGATCGGATCCTCCGACTGGAGCGTACTTGAAGGTGACGAATACAAGACCGCCCGCTGGGACAACAGTCCAAAATTTGCACATTACAACCCGACACAGTTGCTCATAACTGCGGTCGAATGGGATCATGCGGATATCTATCCGACCGAAGAAAAATATTTTGAAACATTTGAGACATTGATTCGCTCACTTCCGCTCGATGGATTATTAGTTGCATCTGAACGCGCACATTTATACGCACAATACGCTCCGTGCCAAATAAGAACCTATGGATTAAGTGAACGAAATGATTATATTTACTCAAATGTTATTAGCACAGAAAAAGGTATTGAATTCGATATTACTCATTTAGGAAATAACTACCATATTAAAAGCCCATTAATCAGCGATTATCAAGCAGAAAATATCACTGGATGTTTTGCTCTGGCTCACTCAATTGGGATCGGTGTAAATTCAATTACTCGAAGTATCGCAAAACATCAAGGACTGAAACGCCGGATGGAAAAGCGGTGTGAGGGAGAAATAACCGTAATCGACGATATCGCGCATTCGCCCATGAAAGCGGCTTCAGCACTCGCGACTGTACGACATATTACGAAAGGCAGGGTTATTGCGGTATTTGAACCAAACACCGGTAACCGCCAGCCGAGCGCAATAGACGGTTACGCCCATGCCTTCAAAGACGCGGACACGGTCATTATCCCCCGCCTTACCATTATCAAGACCAACAAAACCGGAGGAGATATTCCACTCACCGGCGCCGAGCTTGCAGGAATAATCGGAAAAACACACCATGATGCGCGCTACATCGACACTGATACTGAAGTGATTCACACGATCACGGAGACAGCACAGGCAGGAGACGTGATCGTATTTCTCGGAAGCCACGGATTCCGTGGTATGATTGAAGAAGTGGTACATAACGTAAGCACATAATTATGCCTATACCTCAGAACGCGAAAAAAGTATTTGAAGGACTAATCTTTGATGTCTATCATTGGGAACAAAAAATGTTTGATGGAAGTATCGAGACATTTGAGATGCTCTCACGAGCAAACAGTATACAGATACTCCCAATTATCGGAGACAAAATCCTCGTAATAAAAGAAGAACAACCAAATGATACGGGCGAACACTTTGGATTGATCGGTGGACAACAAGATGGGGACGAAGAACCTATCGCTACTGCAAAACGTGAAATGTTGGAAGAAGTAGGATATGAGGGGTTGGAGTGGAAATTATGGCATACAAAAAATTTGTACAAAAAAATTGAGTGGACAGTATCAACTTTTATTGTGCGAAACTGTAAAAAAATTGCTGAACAAAAACTCGATCCTGGAGAAAAAATCACTCCATACTTAGTTTCATTCGATGAGTTTATGGAAATCATCGTAGATCCAAACTTCAGATCAAAAGACGTCACACTCGATATTCTCAAACTTCACTACCAAGGAAAACTGAATGAATTTAAAAAGATGCTGTTTTCATGAACATTTTTCTTCCTAACATTCCGAGTGAGACATTATAAAAAAGAGAACCCCGCGTGCGAACACGCGGGGACTTGCCCCTTCTGAGCCAAGCTCAGCTGTTGCGATGCGTCTGGTACGCCCGCTTTGCGAAGACCGCCAGACCGGCGGTCATAGCGCCGCCCACGAAGGCAGCCCCGACCGGACCCGCAGTCACCGCGAGGAGGATGCAGAGAACGACCAGCGCAACACCGGTCATCCGTTCGACATGACTGGTATTCCGTTTCAACAACCGAATGAGACGCATCAGAGACTCCTTATGCTTGAGACATGGCCGTAGCCAAAAAACAAAGTACCCTATTTTTGGGTACTCGTCAATATAAAACAGAAAAAAATTACTTCCCCTCATCCACAATTTCCGCCAAAACTTCTCCGCCGCTATCGATATTGGTAATCATAAGGGTGATGCCACAGGTCTCGCACTCAATAATCTGATCCATGACCAGATTGGGGTAGAGCGACAAATCGACATGATTTTTGCATTCTGGACAGGTAAGAGTCATACATGATACTGTGTTAGAATTAACGAATAAAAAAACTATAACACGATATTTTTTCCTCGTCAAAGAATATGAAGACTCCGCAACAATCTTATCAACAACTGACGACTGCACTCGGAATTGAAGTATACCTCAAACGCGAAGATCTTCATGCCTATGGTTCACACAAAGGACGCTCAATCCCGCTCATGATAGAATACTACGCAAAAAAAGAAGACCGATCGTCATTCGTCATCTCATCTTCAGGCAATGCCGCACGCGCTGCAGTAAAATATGTGGTACTGCACAATCGAAACAATCCGACGCATATCCTGACGCTCGAAGTCTGTATCGGAAAAAAAATACTAGAAGAAAAACGGGCCATTCTCGAAGCGGAGCGTGAAGGAGACCAGCATATCACGATCACTGAGACTGAACGCCCCAAACAGGAAGCGTTTACCAAGGAAAAATCAGGTGAAGCCGTCAATCTGAGGCAATCTACCGATGACCGAGCGCTTGAAGGATATATTGATCTCGCAAAAGAACTTTCAAAAATTCCCAGTCTCTCGGCGGTTTTTGTCCCGACGTCTTCAGGTACGACCGCACAGGCGCTCGGCACGTTTTTTGACGGAAACGCACCCATGCCGCAAATCCATAGCGTACAAACCGAAGCATGCCACCCGATCGCCGCATTCTTTGATACTGACTTTACCGAAGCCCGGTCATCCATCGCGGGAGCGATCGTCGACAACGTGGCACATCGAAAAGATGAGGTAATTGACGTAATACAAAAATCAGCCGGTTCGGGCTGGGTAGTAACTGATACGGAAATACAAAATGCAATTAATCTGATCAAAGACACATGCAATATTGCCGTCTCCCCCAATGCTGCATTATCCGTAGCCGGACTTCAAAAAGCTCTTCGCAAAGGATGGAAATTCAAAGGGCCGGTGGCATGCCTTATCACAGGAATGTAAGTGCGATACTCCCTTCTTTTTATTGATTTTAGATAATTTCTTTAATTATCTCTCTCACCATCTGGAAGACTCGCTCCTGTTCTTCAAACATGGAAATAGGTTCGCTTTGAAATAGATCGACCCATTTCGCCTCATGATCCTTGTCGACAGCGGTCGGACCGAGTTCGGTCTGTGTCGTCGTGTACAAAAAATAATACATATTTTTCCATTCGTCTCCGATAAACGAGTTCCGTTCGGTCTTCATGAGAAACCGGTGATAGTGCGATTCTGAAATTCCGGTTTCCTCAAGTATCTCACGGCGGGCAGTTTCCTCAAGAGTCTCTCCCGGATCCATGTGCCCCTTGGGAATAAACCAGTAATTACCCCGATCAAGCTCGAGTTCTCGTTCCACCGCAACCCAATACCGGTCCCCGTCACGACGCACCACGACTCCACCGGCACAAAATGAACCGGTCCATGGTGTTCGCATAATACTGACGATATTATGCGCGTTAGCTTTTTCACTTCGTCTACCCTTCTTTGTGTAATACTGCTGTTCGACCACCATTCCCGCACGGATACACAGATCATACAATTCAGAAATCTCATATCCGTGATAATACCGGTCGCCGAGTTTCTTCCCTTCCGGCGTGAGCCAGGGCACCAGTACGTCCTGCCGATCGTCTTCAACAATCTGCCATTTACCCTTCTCGATATATTTCTCGGCATTGTCAGATAATACATTCCAATTGGTCATAAGTATTACTCCTCCGGGCTTGAGAACGCGCTTCATCTCGGCAAGCGTCTGGAGTCGTGTATGTTCGTCAGGCAAATGATTAAAAGCAGCAACACACAAAACAACCGTAAACGAATGATCGGGATACGGCAACGTCGTCATTTCCCCGACGTCAAATGCTACTTTCGGAAACTTTTCTTTCGCGATTCCGATTAACGCATCGCTCTGATCGATGCCGGTATAGCTCACTTGCAAATTCTCGAATAATTGATATACTCTTCCATTCCCGCACCCGACATCCAAAATAGAGTCCCCGTCCTGTATATATTCATGGAAAACCGCAAGATCATCCCACACAAATTCACGGGTATCGGAAAAATATGGGGCGATTACATTATAAATATCTCGATTACGTTTCAGAAAATCAGTCGAATTCTTCATATGAACGAAGTAGCAGAAAAACTAATGAAATATATTGTAGACTATAATCCTCAGACCAAGGAGGAATTTGATAGTGCGAAACGTGTAGGTGCTTCAAAGCTGAAAATAAAACAGCCCCCGAATCAGGCACTCCTCATAGCCTACCAGAGTCTACTTGAAAAGAAAAGTGTCGAACCGGACACCCAAATGGATTTTTTTCTCCGGAAAGCGAACGTGCGCACACTCTCAGGCGTAGCCATCATCACCTCTCTCGTAAAACCGTATACCTGCCCCGGAAAGTGCATCTATTGCCCCACTGAAATCAGGATGCCAAAAAGCTATATTGCAACCGAACCTGCCGCGGCCCGGGCGCTCAGGCTTGATTTCAGTCCGTACCAACAGATGAAACAGCGTATCGAAATGCTTGAAAAAAACGGTCACCCGACGGATAAAATTGAATATATCCTCAAAGGAGGAACCTGGAATGCATATCCCCTCAAATATCAATACTGGTTCATTCTGGAATCATTCAAAGCATGCAATGATTTTGCACGGGAAAATCCACACGGTGAAACACGGGAAGAATATTGGAGTGATCGGCCGCTCAAGGAGCTGCAGGAAGAACTTGATCGGGAAGAGACACTCAATGAATCGGCAAAACATCGAATTGTAGGTCTCACTCTCGAAACCCGTCCGGACGCCATTTCGCCGAAAACCATCCATCACATGCGCCTCCAAGGATGTACCCGTATTGAATTAGGTCTTCAGGCGACGGACGATAAAATTCTGGAGCTTATCAAACGCGGGCACACCGTGCAGCAGTTCAGGGATGCGATCTATCTCTTGCGTGAAGCAGGTTTCAAAGTCGATCTCCACTTCATGCCCGACCTCCCGGGAAGTAGTCCTGAACATGATGTCGAAATGTACAAGGAAATTTTCATGGACCCGGGACTCCGTCCGGATATGATCAAAATTTATCCGAATACGGTAATCAAATCAGCAGAACTCTACCAGTGGTTTCTCGATGGCAGATACAAATCATACGGAGACGAAGGATTATTCAGAGCACTCCTTGAAATGAAACTTGCGACCCCGCGTTATTGTCGCATCTCACGATTGATCCGCGATATCCCGGCAACCGAAATCGAAAACGGGAATATTATCACCAACCTTCGGGAAATGCTTGAGTATGAGTTAAAAAAGCAGGGTAAAAAATGTGTTTGTCTGCGTTGTCGTGAAATTTACCGTCAAAAAGATGCAGTAAAGGAACAGGAAGGACCACATATCTTCGTCGACACGTATGAAACAATCGGCGGAACCGAATACTTCATCTCAATGGAAGACAAAAATCGTATTGCCGTATATGGTTTTCTACGACTTCGAATTCCTCACGATTCAAATAATGAAAAATTAGTGAAAAATTTGGAACAACTAGCAACACTGATGCCAGAAAATAAGGAATGTGCATTCATCCGTGAACTCCATGTCTATGGGCAGCTGGTGGAAATAGGCAAAAAAAATACGCTAGGGACCCAGCACAAGGGGTATGGTAAAAGATTGGTTAAAGAGGCGGAAAAAATTGCACAAGAAAAAGGATTTGGGAAACTATCGGTTATTTCCGGGGTTGGTGTACGGGGATATTATGAAAAGATTGGGTACAAAAAAGAAGGAACCTATATGATAAAGAAGCTCGATTAAGAGCTTCTTTTTTATTTCAAATTAAGGGTCGCCGACGGACAGATGCGCGTGCACCTGCCCGTCGGACAACCAGGTCGTCAGTGTCGGGAGCGTCCCATCTTGATCCGGCGGTGCTTCTTGCACCGCAGATGTTCCTGATCGCGGCGGATCTGCCGCTGACGCTGGCTGTGGCGAACATGCTGATGGGCAAATTGATGACGTCGGTGGCGATGGCGGCGATACCGATGATGGCGGGATCCGATCTCGTGTGCCCTGTACGGTAGCGCGCTACAGAAGCCGAACCCGATCCCCAGAGGGAGCGTTGCAGCAAATACCAATATCCACGGCACTGGTCTCTCCTGGTCAATGCGCTCGACCCGCCCTGGGGGAATCCCAAAGGCAAAATCAAACGCGATAGCGAAAAATATACCTTAAAATAAGCAAAAAGTCAACTCTCTTGTGATATTCAGGTATCTTGGCTACAATACAGTTATCTAAACAGTTCACTATGCATCTTCCGGAAAAGACAATCATAGCCTCAGGTCCTGTCATTATTGAGAAGGGTAAAGTTTTGCTCAATAAAGAGAAAAAAGCAGACGGCCGAATTACACCCTGGCTTTTCCCCGGCGGAGAAGTCGAGTCTTTTGATATCTCGCTTGAGGAAGCATGCAAACGAGAAGTGATGGAAGAAATGGGGCTTGAAGTAGAAATAATACGACCACTCAAACCCATGATCGTCACTCGCCCGGACCAACCGGACAAAATGGCGATCCTCATCCACTATCTTGCAACCGGAACCGGTGATATACAACCAGGCGAAGCGATTGTTGAATGGAATTGGTTTGATATCAACGCTCTACCCGAAGATTGCGCACCAAATGTAAAAGCAGTGATTGAAGAATATAAAAATAATGTATAAATCACATTGTATCTTTTTCCATGTATTTTGTATGTTATAAGATTCCTCTAGCACCATTACGTACGACTTATAACTCATATCTTCTTCGTTATGAACAAACAACCTATCAAAACCTTCGATTCTCCCCTATTCCAGGCTCTGGAAAAAGAACGTAACCGCCAGGAATCAGGGCTTGAAATGATTCCGTCGGAAAACTTCGTCTCGCTCGCAGTCCTTGAAGCCTTGGGATCGATTGTCACCAATAAATATTCTGAAGGTTACCCCGGCAAACGATATTATGGCGGATGCGAATTTATCGATGAGATAGAAACACTCGCGATTGACCGAGCCAAACAATTATTTGGCGCAGAGCACGTAAATGTACAGCCCTTGTCTGGTGCACCCGCAAATATTGCGGTCTATTTTGGACTACTACAACCCCACGACACGATCCTCGGGATGGATCTCGCACACGGCGGACACCTGACCCATGGACACCCCGTCACGCACATGACCAAAGTATTTAATTTCATCAGATACAAGACAAATGAGGCAGGAAAAATCGACCTCGACAATCTTCGGGCGATGGCGATTGAACACAAGCCAAAATTAATTTTGGTAGGCTATAGCGCATATTCACGAGAAATTGATTATACTGCAGTAAAATCTATTGCAGATGAAGTAGGGGCACTTACTATGGCAGATATTGCGCACATTGCAGGGCTTATTGCCGGCGGAGAAATGAATAACCCGGTTCCCCTGTTCGACGTAGTGACGACTACCACGCACAAGACACTCAGAGGTCCTCGCGGCGGCATGATCATGTGCAAACGTGAGCATGCAAAAGCGATCGACAAATCGGTATTCCCCGGTTTTCAGGGCGGTCCGCATGAAAATAATATTGCGGCAAAGGCTGTCGCATTCAAAGAAGCACTTGAACCCTCGTTCAAAGAATACGCGAAGCAAATCAGAAAAAATGCAAAAGTATTGGAAACAGGATTCACTACCAAGAATTACCGCCTCATGTTTGGCGGCACTGACAATCATTTGTTATTGATCGATGCGGTCACAAGCAAAGGAATCAGCGGAGCCGAAGCTGAGGCGGCACTCGATAAAGCGGGAATCACGGTCAATAAAAATATGATCCCGGGAGACACCCGGTCCGCAATGGATCCGAGCGGCATTCGTCTCGGCACTCCGGCTCTTACTACAAGAGGATTCAAGGAATCAGAAATGAAAACAGTCGCAGAATTGATCGATCGGGCCCTCAACAATTCAACAAATGATTCAGTGCTTTCTGAAATCAAGACTGAAGTAAAAAAACTTACCGAACAGTTTCCGTTGTATCCTGAATTGGCGTAATTTTTCATATGCAAACCCATATCAGCCACTCAACCTTGGAAACGCGCACCATCGCAAAAGACCTGGTAAGGACACTGCACGGAGGTGATATTCTCATCCTCAAAGGACCGCTCGGTGCCGGAAAAACTGCATTTTCCAAAGGCATTGCGGAAGGTCTGAGTATTACAAAAGAGGTAACGAGTCCGACTTTCACGCTCATGAACGTCTATCCGGTAGATAATCATGAAACCATCAAAGAATTGGTTCATGTGGACACCTATCGGCTCGAGACATACGAAGAATTGCTTGAAATAGGAATCGAAGAATATCTGGGAAGACCGGATACCATAACCATTATCGAATGGCCGGAAAAAGTGGAACGTCTACTCGAAAATAGAAAAGTGACATTGGTCACGTTCACTCCGGGTCCGATGACCGAACGCACGATCACAATTGAAAAAATATAAAATTCCCCAAACCGGGGAATTTTATTTCTTGAAATAATCTTTTCCTCGCAATTCCTCAGGCAAATAGTCCTGATCTACCGGTCCTTCAAAATCCGGATTGTACTTATAGTCTTTCCCATATCCGATATTCTTCATAAGCTTGGTCGGAGCATTTCGGAGATGTAGAGGAACACCCCTATGCGACGTCTCCCGCGCATCTGCCGCAGCACGCCCATATGCGCGATACAATGCGTTTGATTTCTTCGATTTAGCGCAATACACGACCGCCTGGGCGAGGTGCACGGTACATTCCGGCATCCCGATCTTGTGCACCGCATCATACGCCGCATTCGCCTGGATCATGGCTTCGCTATTTGCCATACCGATATCCTCACTTGCAAACCGAAGCACCCGACGCGCGACATACAAGGGGTCAGCACCACCCTCAAGCATTCGCGCCAGCCAATACAGACTGGCGTTTGCGTCACTCCCCCGCATGGATTTGTGCAATGCGGAAATCAGATTGTAAAACTCCTCGCCTTTTTTATCAAAAATAACATGGGTCCGTTGCAAGGCCTCACGGATATCTTTTTCGCTCACGATGATTTTAGTTTGTTTTTTCCCTGAGCTTTGTTTCGCACGGTATGCAAGCTCAAGCGCATTAAGCGCCACCCTAGCATCTCCTCCGGACATTTCAGCAATATATGCTGCCACCCCACTCTCAAGTTTCATATTCTCCCCACCAAGGCCCCGTTCTCGATCATGCAATGCCCTCTCGACAATCTCAACAATATGATGCTCTTCCAGACGTTCGAGTATAAAAACGCGAGTTCTTGAAAGCAAAGGAGAAATAATCTCAAAGGACGGGTTTTCAGTCGTTGCACCAATGAGAATGATTGCACCGCGCTCGACATATGGCAAGAGTGCATCCTGTTGCGCTTTGTTCCATCGGTGAATTTCATCGACAAAGAGGATAGTTCTCTTTCCATCTGCTAGAAAACGCTTTTCCGCCTCCCCCACTGCCTCAGTGAGCGCCTTCTTCCCACCCTCTACAGCTGAGATGGTCACAAACGGCAAATCAGCAACTTCTGAGATAAGCATGGCCAAACTTGTCTTCCCTACTCCCGGAGGTCCCCAGAGCATCATCGACGGCACCTCTCCTCGCTCGACCATAGAGCGAAGTATTGAATCCTTACCCGTCAATTGTTCCTGTCCTACGTATTCGTCAAAATTTCGAGGCCGCATGCGGTATGCGAGCGGCTCCCGTATATTGTTTTTATTTTGTGAATTCATACTAACCAGCAAACCAAACAACTTACTTTACTCCAAACCAAAACGCATATAACTTGCGCGCAATTGTTTCTTTGAGCCGTGCCCACCAGCCTCGTCTGCCCCAGCGATCATGGTCCAATGTATCAGCTTCACCAATCCATTTTTCAAGCACACGCTTAATTCGTGCTACCGTCTTCTTATCCCTCAACTGAACATTCACCTCCTGATTATACTTAAAGCTAGAATGCTCGAGATTACTCGTACCCACAAATGCAAACTCATCATCGACCACCACACCTTTGCCATGCATCATTTTTTTGGTCAAATGGATATTCACTCCAAGTTTTTTCATGACAGAAAACCACGCATACGCGGCATACGTCGCGAGACGCACATCGGTACGAAATGGAATCAATAAATCCACCTTTACTTTACGTTTACGTGCCGTCCAGAGTGCATGCAAAAATTGTTTATCAGGAAAATAATACGGTGAAAACAGAATGACGCGTTCACGTGCCTTGTAAATCGCTTCGAGATATTTATTCCTAATACGAGAACTGGTTCGGTCAATATCATCGAAGACAACATCAAATACATCTTTGCGTACTCGATATCGATAACTCAGTAAATGTCGCACACTCTGCCAATCTCCACCACACATAATATAAGTTTTGGCAAACGATCGAGAAAGCGAACGAACCGCCTTACCACTAATTTCTACCACAAGATCATCCCATGTTTCCATATCTTTAGCGACATTCACCCCACCCACAAATCCAATCTGCTCATCAACTACCAAAATCTTACGATGTGTTCGACGAGTAACCCATTCTCGAAAATGCAAAATCGGATGTCGCTGTGGACGAAATATACGGATATCGATACCACATTTTCGAAGCTCATCGATCTTCTTACTTGAAAACCAAAAACTGCCCCAATAATCGAGGATAATGCGTACATCCACCCCCTGCTGCGCTTTCTCCATCAAAACCTCAAAAAATCGTTTTCCTGCGTCATCATCAACCAGAATATACATCTCCCAATAGATAGACCGAGTGGCACTCTGCATAGCAAGAAGCATGGCTTCCCATGCTTCTTTGGTGGTATGGTAAATGTTGTAGGTGGGATTCTCAGCCATATTTTTCATTAAAACATAAATAGAGATGCATTGCAATGCATCTCTATAGTGATAGATCGTTATCGTTTAATCGCCGCTTTTACCAATCCTACAAACAAAGGATGCGGATTCATCGGACGGGATTTGAATTCAGGATGGAATTGAACTCCCACAAAATACGGATGATTTTCAAGCTCGACGATCTCAACGAGATCGGTCTCAGGATTGACTCCCACGACCTGCAATCCCACACGATCTATTTCCTCACGATACTCATTATTGAATTCATACCGATGACGATGGCGTTCGGAAATCGTATCAGAGCCATAGGCGGCACGAACCTTGGTTCCGCGACGCAATACGCAATCATATGCACCAAGTCGCATGGTCCCGCCATATTTCATTTCTTTCACATTTGATGCCTGCAGTGGATTGATATGAATGATCGGATCAGCTGCTTTGGCATTGACTTCGACCGTATGCGCTCCTTTTTTATGCAATACGTTCCGTGCGAATTCGATACACGCAAGCTGCATGCCGTAGCATAAACCAAGATAAGGAATACGGTGTTCACGTACGTACGTAATTGCCGCGATGATTCCTTCAACTCCCCGCGTGCCGAATCCTCCGGGAACAATCACCGCATCAAATGCACTCAGATTCCTGACTGATTTTGGATCTTTTTCAAAATCCTCAGAATCTACCCACTCTAACACCGGTTTTACTGACTGATTCCACGAGGCATGTTTAATAGCTTCGATTACTGAAATATATGAATCAGCCAGCGTAAAATTACCAGTACCAAAATATTTTCCCACCACTGCAACTTTTAATTCACGTTTTCCATTCTTTACACGTTTTACCAAATTTTCCCACGGCCCAAGATTGGTCGTCTTTTTAGGAAGCTTGAGAATTGAAAGTAGTTTATTTCCAATTTCTTGCTCTTCCATCTTAAGTGGAATCTCATAGATACTCGAAACATCAGGTGCTGAAATACAATAATCCTTCCGGACTCCACAAAATACTGCCAATTTTTCTCGACGAGGTTCATCCAACTCACTCGCCCCTCGAGCTACGATCATATCCGCCTGAAGTCCTGCACTATTGAGTGCCCGCGCAGCATGTTGTGTTGGCTTAGTTTTCATCTCCCCGATATGTGACGGTATCGGCAGATAGCTCACGAGAACCATGGCGACACTTTCAGGGTCTCTCAACCTCATCATGCGCGCGGCTTCGAGGAAAAGAATATTTTCATACTCCCCCACAGTGCCTCCGACTTCGATAATGGTAATTTCGGCATTAGCATGCTGTGCTGCCGTCTCGATCCGCTCGATAATATGCTCAGGAATATGCGGTACTACCTGCACACATTTCCCTTTATATTTCATTCCACGTTCTGCTTCAATAACACTCAGATAGACACGACCGGTCGTCATGTAATTCAAGCTGGTAAGATCAACATCAAGAAAGCGTTCATAATTCCCCATGTCCTGGTCAGTCTCATCACGATCATCAGTTACGAACACTTCCCCATGTTCGACCGGGTTCATGGTGCCCGCATCCACATTCACATACGGATCAATCTTTAGGGCGGTTACCGAAAACCCTTTCGCTTTCATGATTGCTCCGATCGAAGCGGATGTAACACCTTTCCCCACTCCGGAAAGCACACCTCCCACAACGAATATATATTTGCGTTTCATACTTTTTTTTACCATAGAAAAAATTCAAAAAAACAAAAGCTCCGCAATATGCGGAGATGATTAATTAAGTGCTTCAACTTTCACGATGAGTCGTGCATTCAACTCTTTACTACAACGGATACGTATTTCATACGTACCAATCATCTTTATAGGGTCATCGATCAAAATATCCCTCGTTTCAACCTCAACATGAAACAATTCTTCGAGTTCGTCCACAATTGCTGCAGGTGAAACCGCTGAATATAATGTCGTACCACCGGCGACCTTGGCAGCGATCGTGAGTGTTCTGCCATTTAATTTACTAAATAGCTTATGCGCCTCTTTTGCTTCAGCTGCTTTCAGTTTTTCCTCTTTTTTCTTCCGAGCACCAATCATTGCAAGCGTACCGGCCGTCGCAATTTCGGCAAGTCCCTGACGGATAAGAAAATTCCGAGCATATCCCTCGGATACTTCTTTGATTTCTCCCTTCTTGCCCAGTGTCGCAATATCACTCAATAGAAGTATTTTCATATAGGAGATATGATACATGAGGCTTGATTTTTTGGCAATAAGGTGATATATTCTCCGTATTAAGCAAAAGATACTCAAAAACCATCATGAAATCCGGCTTCGCCATTCTCATTGGACGCTCCAACGTCGGAAAATCCACCCTCCTCAATACCCTCGTCGGAACGAAAGTGTCAGCGACGAGTTTTCGCGCGCAAATGACTCGCGATGTCATCCACGGTGTCGTCAATACACCCGAAGGCCAGATCACCTTTGTTGATACGCCAGGTATTTTTAAAGACCGTAAAAGTTCGCTCACGAGTAAGCTCATCCAAAAAGCGAAAGAAGCACTCGAAGGAGTCGATCTCATCATCTATGTCGTCGATCCGACACGTGAAATCGGTGATGAGGAAAAATACGCATTCGGATTGATCCGTCATATCGATTTGCCCAAAATTTTGGTAATCAATAAGAGCGATGTTCCACCACGCGAACGAAAATACCAAAAAGATTACGAAGCGCTTGCGCGCGAATTCAACGCAGTATTATCACTTTCCGCACTCCGCGCAAGTCATATACAGCCACTGAAGGATAAAGTAATGGAACTCTTGCCCGAAGGAGAACCAATGTACGGAGATGGACAATTGACCAATGTACATGAATTTTTCTTTATTGCCGAACTTATCCGAGAAAAAATATTCTCAGTATTTGACAAAGAAGTCCCCTATTCCATGACCGTCGAAGTGGACAATCTCGAAGAAAAACCAGACATCTTCGTGATCTCTGCCCGGATCCTCACTGACCAGGAGCGGTATAAGCGCTTGATCATCGGCACGGGCGGCAAAAAAATCAAAGAGATCGGACAGATGGCCCGCAGGGAACTGGAGCAAGCGCTCAATAAAAAAGTCTATCTGGAACTCGAAGTCGAAGTCGATCAGCACTGGGTGGAAAGATTGTAAAAAACCCTGTACCGTTCTGGTACAGGGTTTTTTGTTTCAACAAATTCAAAAAATTACTTTTTCAAAACTTCGCGAACAAGTTCAACATCGCTCTTGATTTTTGTAATCAACTCCTCAGTCGTATCATATCGCTCGATTTCGCTTACTTTCTGCATTACCTCAAGCTCGATATGTTTTCCATACAGCGATAATCCCGGATAATCGAGCAAATGAGCTTCAACACGATCGAGAGAATCTGGAATAAATATCCCTGCCATATACCGTTCTTTTCCCACAATCGCCCAGCCGGCAAAAATTCCGGAACTTACATGAAGGCGTTTCTTTTTGATGTCAATGTTCGCGGTCGGATACCCTAAAACACGCCCACGCCGCTCTCCTTGGACAACGATACCCGTAATATGAAGCATAAAACACGTGTTTACTCTTTGCTTAATAATTCCAATGCTTTTTCAAGTCCTTTATCAGTAAAGTCATCCGAAGTAGTCCCTTCGGTACCCTCTTTCTGAACAAACATCTCTTCAATCACCTGGTCAGGCTCAATACCTACTTTATTGATCTGACGCTTATGCGGAGTATACCATTCGGCAATCGTCAATTTGAGAGCCGATCCATCGGGAAAGTATTCAAAATCCTGTACCGAGCCCTTACCGAACGTCTTACTTCCAACAAGTGTCGCAAGACCGTAATCCTGAAGTGCTCCCGAGACAATTTCAGATCCCGAAGCAGTTCCTCCGTCGACCAGGACAATGGTTGGAATACCTGCGAAGCGATGCTTGCTTCCATCAGCCGTATATTGATCTTCGGAACCATCATGATATTTCTCATAGACAATAACACCTGATTTCACCCATTCACTTGCTACTTTTACCGAAGTATCAAGATAACCACCTGGATTGCTTCGAAGGTCAAGTACGATCCCGGCAGGTTTCTTTGTCTGGATTTCTTTTGCGGCTTTGTCAAACTCATTCCAGGTAGTATCATTGAAATAACTGATACGGAGATACGCAATATTCTTCTCTTTCATACTCCAATCTACGGTTGGAACGGTAATAACATCTCTGACAATAGTAATTTCCCGAGGTGATGAAGATTTCTCCGAGAGGACGGTAAGCTTGACCGGAGTTCCTTTCTCCCCCCGGATAAGGGTTACCACTTCGTCAACTGATTTTCCACTAACATCGTTTCCATCAACCAGCAAAATCACATCTCCAGCCCTGAGACCTGCTCGTTCGGCAGGAGATTTTGCCAATGGAGCAATGACCGTGATTGCGTTATTCTTGAGCCCGATTTCAGCTCCGATTCCAAAAAATTCGCCTGATAAATCACGTTTAAATTCCTCTGCTTTCACCGGAGGCATGTAAACCGAATACGGATCATTCAGGGCTCCCACCATTCCCACCATGGATCCATAGAACAAATCAACATCATTTACTGGTTTATGAACATATTTTTCTTGAACCTTCTTCCATACGGTCCAAAATTGATTAAAAGAGATAGTGCTTTCATTCGATTGCGAAAAAAGATCAGAAACACCGGAAGCAGCAAAAGCTTTATCGCCCCGAAGTATTGCTCGCATGCCGTAGGAGGTTCCAGTAAACACTCCCGACACAAACACGCCGACAATGAGTACAGCGGTGACAAACCCACGCATAAAACGTTTCTTTGATTGATTTTCTTCCATACATTTATGAGAATTATCCTAAGTGTTCTGACTGACCTGAAAACTTCAGAATGATTTTTATTCTACTCTTGTAATATCTGCCCCAATTCCACGCAATCTTCCTTCCAAATCTTCATATCCGCGCTCAATCACATACACATCACGCAATTTCGAGGTTCCGTCTGCCGCAAGCATACCGATCAATAATGCCATTGCCGGACGGATACCATCAGGCGCAATAAGCTCACGTCCGGTAAGCGAAGTTACCCCTTCCACAAACACACGATGCGGATCAAGCAACGTTACTTTTCCGCCAATTTTTTGAAATTCAAGATAATATACACTTCGGTTTTCCCACATCCAATCATGGATAAGAGTTCGTCCTGCAGCCTGAGTCGCAATGGGTACAAAAAATGGTACGTTATCAATATTGATTCCCGGAAACGGAAGTCCGTGAATTTTATCAGGCAAAGCAGTTAATTCCGAAGGAATAATGGTGATATCGACAACTCTAAATTTACCATTTTCAGACAACCGTTCATGATCCACCGCATATTTCTGCCCCATCATTTTGAGTTTTTCAAGTTCTAATTCAAGAAAATCAATGGGACAATTGGTGACCGTAAGAGTCGAATGGGTGGTGACAGCAAGCGCAATAAAGGCAAATGCATCAATCGGATCAGGCATAACCTGATACTCGATATCAGTTTTTAATTTTTTAACCCCATCAATAATAAGGGTCTGGGTTCCGATTCCCTGAATCGAAACACCCGCAGCTACGAGAAAATAACACAGGTCCTGTACCATGTAATTCGCCGAACAAAACTTGATAATCGTCCGTCCGTCCGCACGTGCGGCAGCCATAATCGCATTTTCAGTCGGAGTGTCACCTGCTTCGTACATGACAACCTCAGCCGCCTTAATTTTTTTATTCTTCACTTCATATCGGTCTTCGGTTGTTTTGATATCGACACCGAATTTCTGCAAAGCATACAGATGGGGACGCACCGTACGTTCACCAAGTTTACAACCTCCTGATCGATAAAGACGATAGGATGACACTCGTGAGGCAAGTGAACCGAGTAACAGCAACGACGAACGAATTTTCATTGATGCCACCTTATTAATTTTTCCAAGCGTAAGTTTTTTTCCACTATCAACGACAAGTGTACGATCATCGACCCAGGTACAAGAGACATTAATACTCTCAAGCACTTCAATAAAACGATACACCTCCTCAATCCGAGGCATATTGCGAAAGGTAGTCTTCCCTTCAACCATAACTGATGCTGAAAGGAGACCCAATGCTGAATTTTTAGCGCTACGAACTGCAATAGTTCCTCTCAATTTTTTCCCACCACCAATAACATACGTTGCCATAGATGCGATTGAATTTTTATGAAATCTCACTTATAATACTACCAAATTATGCTATATTGTGCAATCTATGACTAACAAAACAAAAATGTATACAATCGGACATATACTGACCCGCCCCATACGCCGCGCCCTCATGTTTTCCCTGTGGATCGCTTTTTTTATCATGACCCCGGCAATTATTCTCTATACCGCGGGTTATCGATATGATTTCAAAACCAGCCAAATCAAACAAACAGGTGTATTAAGTGTAGATATTCTACCAAGAGACGCTACCGTCACCCTGAATAATATCGTCATCGAAAAACAAATACCGATTCGCCTACCCAATCGTGCTCCAGGGACATATATCCTCAAAATGGAGCGTGTTGGATACAAACCATGGGAGAGAGATATCGTAATTACCAGCAACAATACGACCTATATCAAGGATATCACGCTTATCAAAGATGCACTGCCGATACGTGAAATTGAAGGAAATAATGAAATTATCCGTATAGAAGGGTATGCAGACACGATCTTGATTCTTAAAAAAATCAATGGACTCTATGAACTGCACCTGCACAACATGATAACCAATGCAGACACATTAATTTACCGCACCCTCTCATCAAAAGAGCCAGAGGTGATAGTGTCGCCATACACTGCTTCAGCATACAGCAGGATTGTAGGAGAAAAAACAGACACCCTCTATATGATTTCACTAGTCAATCCGGAAAATCCGTTTGTGACTGAAATAAGTAGTGATGCCACATTGTCAATCGACCCTACAAACCCCGAAGCTATCCTATATAAAAAAGAAGGCAGAAATATACACGCACTCTCATTCTCACGAAATCCACGATTTATCGGCACAGCGTCAAGCAGTGCATGGTATGCAGATACACAAGGGAGGGTATGGGAAGCAACGGAATCATATATTACGAGCCCCTATGACGGAAGTACCTACGTCTTCCCTGATACCATTGACACAATCATACATATCAATAATTCGCGTATTATCGCAACACACGCAGACAAAACCATGATTGCAAAATTATCCAACGGCACCATAGAATCAATTGAAACCGCCAACGGCACCTCAAGACACTACAATACCAAAACTGGAGAATGGCTCGTGTGGTCTCCGTGGGAATTAACCAGTGTTTACCCTGATGGTGGGGTCAGCCTACTCAACCGAAGCGGTGAAAGGATAAAAGAAGTGACAATTCTCGACCCTGCAGGGGTACTCTTGATCGCGACGGATAACGGAATGTCCGCATTCAATCCCGGGTACTACGTCCGCCACTCACTCGCAAAAATAGAGGACTACGAACTTATATCAGTAAACATAGCCACTCGTATACTGTACTTTTTCGGAACGTTTGCAGGACATCGTGGCGTGTATTCACTGGAATACTAAAATTTCATCTACCAAAAAACCTCTGATTATCCAGAGGTTTTGTATTTTCTGATTACAATTCAACGACCGTCTTGTCTCCGATGATCATCGACCGACCGCCTTCCTGTATTTTTCTGGTAACCCGTACATTTTTCCCGATAATGCTGTGCGTGATATGTATATCAGCACGAATGGTTGAATTATCGAGAATGATAGAATCATCAATACGGGCATCCACAATCTCAGATCCAGACCCAATCGTCGTGTTCGGTCCGATAACACAATTCTTGAGAAGCACATTTTCCCCGATAATAACCGGACCCATGATACTTACATTTTCCTGTATCTGTGAACCCCGTCCGATGTGCACATCTCCCGAGAGTGCGGCTCCATGGGCAAGTTCGGATGGATACGTAAAATAACTCTTGTCTGTTTTCTCGAGAAGCAATCGATTAGCAATAAGGAGATCATCGACCTTGCCAGTATCTTTCCACCATCCCGTAATTTCTTTATACCCCACTTTCCTCCCCTGTTTCAAAAACAACGAATGAATACTTGAAATCTCATATTCTCCACGCGGACTTTTCTGTATATTGGCAAACGCATCAAAAAATACGTGTGGCCCATAGAGATAAATTCCGGTAACGGCAAAATTATTTGGTGGATTGCTCGGCTTCTCAATAACGTCAGTGAGGATTCCTGCTTCATTAAATACCGGAACCCCGAATCGCTCAGGGTCAGGAACTGATGACAAGGCAAGCATGCAGTCATACCTGCCCGAATGGAATTCGTGAAACAATCCGTCGAGGTCTCCCAATAATACGTTGTCCGACAAATAAAACATGAAGGGTTCTCCGCCGATAAATTTCCGAGCCTCATTTACCACATGGGCAATTCCCTGCGGTCCACCGGTCTGTTCAAAAAAGGTGATCGTGATTCCCCAGTGCCCACCGTCTCCGATCATTTTCTGAAGCTCGATCTCTCCCGGATTGGTATTGATAAAAATCTCGGTCACTCCCGCATTAACCGCCTTTTCAATTGCATGAAAAATCATCGGCTTGTTGGCAAGCGGAAGCAAATGTTTGTTGATAGTGGTCGTAATCGGCTGCAACCGTGTTGCACGTCCGCCTCCCGTCAGAATGGCTTTCCGTATTTTCATAAGACTAACACCTTACCACCAGATCAAACCTTTGACAACTATCCAGTAATATGCCTTCATAATTGGATTTCCAATATAAATCAGTAATGGATTCCTCGTTTCCTGTTCCTGAAAATAGATACCGGGCACGGAATGTTTCAATAATTCCCGATCAGAAATAATCCGTTCAGACTGAATTTTCGTACGTTTAGCAAGCCAGAGTTTCCAATGGTCTTTTTTAAGCCAGTATTTGTAGACATCAAAGCGTTTTGAAACATATTTATTTTTGATGGTAAAAATCCAGAGCCCTACTTCAAGAACAAGCCACATAGGTAACAAAAGAATCAGTGTCGGCCATCTAAAGTACATCAACATGACTGCATACCGATTGCGTTCCATCCAAAAAAATTTATCGATACTCCGTCCGAATTGATATTTGTGATAAAAAATAGAATCGCGGACGAGAACGGTACGGTACCCATGAATACGCAGACGCAGCGCCCATTCCAGATCCTCGTGGTACAGAAAAAAATCGTTATCCCATCCACCATACTTCTTGATCAGGTCGCTTCGAACCATGAGAGCCGCTCCGCTCGCATAATCCACGTCTTTGACCAAAGGAAGTGAAATATCATTGATATTGGCGCGATACTGATCACAAAATCCGAAACCGAGATAGTGGAATGAATTTCCCGCACTATTAAGTAAATTGGTTTCCGGATGAAGCAACACCAGCGATTGGGCAGCGCCGATCGTATCATCTGATTCAAATGCGCGTACCAAAGGTTCGAATGCGGTGGTAGCAAAAAATCCGTCATTATTGTGAAAAAAAACATAGTCGCAACCATGTTCGATAGCCCATGCAGCACCAACATTATTTCCACCAGCAAACCCCAGATTGATTTCCTGTGGAAGAATAGTAACCCGAGGAAGCTCACGACCCGAATAAGGCATCACCGTTGATTCAAGATAGTGCACGAATGAACCATCAGTCGGGTGAGGATTGGCAACAATGATAAACTCAAGCCGGTCCTTCGGATAGGTGATTTTTTTCAATGCCGAAACCATGTCATCGACATATGACTCATTGTGATAATACAGGAGATACACGATTCCGATTTTCGGTTTGAGTTGTTCCATATGATGATTAGAGTTTGGTCGCGTAATATTTATGAGACTTTCTCCACTTCCATACATACTTGATCCAGCTTACTGCATGAATGCGTGCAAGTTTATTCTTGAATAATGCCCTGAAAATCCCGGGAACTTTCGAAGAATCTCTCGCATGCGCATGCTTGATCACAATATCATGGACATAATAGACGGGCCAACCCGCATCCCACATGCGATGACACCAGTCGCAATCCTCAAGATACATAAAATAACGCTCGTCAAACCAGCCGATCTGATCCACTACTTCTTTCCGGACGATCATGGCAGCCCCGAGTACCCAGTCAACCGGTCGAGTGGAAGCATGGTCAAAATCCTTCATCTCCAGTTTATCCGCATGTTTTTTGACCCAGCGATATTTCTTATCAAGGTTAATATGCTTCAGAGGCTTGATGAGAATAGATGGAAGGTCAAAACGATAACACGAATATTGCAGACTGCCGTCCATATTGATCAGTTTGATACCGATTCCGCCGATATGTCTCTTTTCGTCCATGAATTTCACGATCCGCTCAATAACACGTGAGTTCGCGGGAATAATGGTATCCGGATTGAGTGCAAAATAATACCGAGCTTCTTCAGCTTTGAAACCTGCAGTGTTCCCGCGACCGAATCCGATATTGCCACCTGTATCCAGATAGCGTACGAGAGGAAACCGATCCTGAAGCGTTTCACGGATAGAATCCTGATTTTGCGAATTATCGGCAACCGTGATTGCGACCGAATAGGGACACTCCTGTATATCTGCAAAAACCGAAGTCAAGGCTGCAATGATATCATCCTTTCGCACATAATTCAGAAATACAATATGAATGTCTTTCATAGTCGATACTAGTGAAGCCACTGCCGCAATTCTTTCCAGGAAATTTTTCGCATAGCACGAACCTCTTTTCTTCGTTTTCGGTATAGCAACCTGTTGCGCCACAGGGCAGAAAATCCGGAAAGGACAGTGCGATCAAAAAGCGTAAAATAAGCCAATTTCTTTAACTCATACCACATAATCCACGGAAAATCAAGTATGAAATTCTGCCAATATTCATTCTTATAGATCGTGGCAAGGTGATTCTTATAACTATGGAGGCGCACCCACTCCGGCTGTTTTTTCTTGTTCTTGGCCGATATTCGGTCCCCTACCCGCTCGAGTCCTGCAGCAGTGCGATCATGGTATGCGATTGAGTCCAGAAGTACGTACGAAGTAAATCCAGCGATCCGTAATCGATACGCCAAATCAATATCTTCCTTATATGACTGGTATGATTCATCAAAAAAAGTTTTGTCGGAAAACTGTACAGTCTCAAGCGCGCTTCGTCGATACATAGGTAGTGCACCCGACACACCAAACACCTCCATCGCATCATCATGAGTACGATATGACAATTCTACTTTTGACTTCTTGTCTTCCCACGTCTTTGCCGCATATTTTTCAATCACCCGTCGATTACGGAATACGCGGAGTCCCAGGGCGTCAATCAAATGAGTGAAGCTGGTCGGAAGCCCCTGATCAATATCTGCAAAATTCCATCGCATCAGCCGCGGACTTACGGCGGCAGCTTTCTCATGTGTATCGAGAAACTTCACCATTTTTTCAATACAATCAGGCATGAGATACATGTCCTGATTCAGAAGCAATATATATTCGTGCGCTGTTGCCACATACACTCGGTTATGACCACCGACAAATCCGACATTTTGTTCATTTTTCACAAGCGTATGAGTAAATGATACATCCATCAATTCTTTTTCGATCACATCAGGAGTCCCGTCAGTAGACCCATTATCAAACACATATAAATGAAAATCTTGATACATCTGTTTTCGAAGCGACTCAAAAAGATACGGAATATACTTTTTTCCGTTCCACGTAACTAATTGTATAATTAATTTAGACATAGAGGTGCTACTTCTTTTTCAGAGAATGGAATTTGTCAGACATCCACGCCAATCCAATTCCAACCGGCCGAAATGACGCAATCCACACCCATTTCCACCACGGCTCCCATTTCTTGAAGTAAATCAGCATGGACTCGGTAAACTGTTTTTGTTTCCATGCAGTCGTACGTTTCTTGAAGCTCTGTCCGATATAGTCGATTGCAGTAATAATAGGGGTATACACTACTCGATACCCAAGTCGTTTCGCCTCGCGACAAATATCGACATCTTCATACCAAATAAAATACCGTGGATCCCATGCCCATCCCAATTTTTCCACAAGTTCTCTTCGCATAAGCATAAAAGAGCCTCGTACCGAATCCACGTCTTGCTCCATATCAAAATTAAACCCTTTCAAATGGTATCGGTCAAGCATATGTGGAAACAAATGTGGTATTTTGAGGATCAATGCAATCTGTTCCCATACTTTCGGGAATCTTCGAGGTGAAGCATCTTCATTGATAGCGCCGTGCTCATCAACCAATTTTGGACTTGCAATTCCTACGTCTGGATTTCGATTCATCCAGTCGACCATGATATCGAGAGACCTGGGAGAAAGTTGCATATCCGGATTGAGAAATAGCAGATAATCCCCTTCTGAAATTGCAACCGCCTGATTGTTGGCAGCGCCAAATCCTTTATTTTCAGTATTTGCAATTATGCGGACATCCGGGAAATTCTCTCGAACAGCTTCGACCGTACCATCACTCGACGCATTGTCGACAATAATGTGCTCAATACGGATATTCTGTGCGGCACGTCTAACTGACTCTATCTGTTTCAAAATAAATTCTTTGCTGTTCCAGGTTACAGTAATTACAGAAATTGTCATACAAATTTAGCCTTTTAGGCCTCACAAGCATTATAAGCTTCTACTTCCCCATTTCCTTCTTAAAATAATCAACAAACGGAATAGCCGTCGGATCAATCTTTTTGAGAAGTGCCGAGTAATAACTTACATAGCTAAAAAACACGAGACATTCGATCGACTGGAACAACGCATCTTTCTCTTTCGGAGCAAATGTTTCATGCATGATTGAATTTTTCTGCAATACTTTCTTCGTGATGGCATATCGCTTTTGCACGCGATCATGATACAAACCTGACTCAATCATGATAAACAGCAAATTTTTAGTATTCGATTTCGGGTACATCATTCCTTCCATGAGATGATGATTGAGTTCAGGCACGGCAAAATATCCGCTAAACCGTTTACCATTCTCATTCATCTGATTGGCAGCGACATGTGCGCTTCCGAGCAAATGCTCGCTCGCGGCATACCAGATACTTCGATCGATCGTTTTTCGTGCCAACTGCTTCGCTGGATTTTCCGATTCAGGAGTCATGACTCCGTACATCGTGTCATAGAGGGCGATCGCCTTGATTATTTCTTTAATCTGTTTTGATGAAATCTTGAATACTCCGAGTTTTGAAAACAATATCAATTGTCCGACGATAGAATAACCGAGTCCCATGCGAGGCGACCCGCAGGGATTATTCTCAGTGGTAAACACCAATGCCGGATAGCCGTATTTCTGTGCGAATTCAGCAAGTATACCCCCTGCGCAAATGACTGCGATCTTCGCTTTCTTCTCTCGAGCTTTCTCGACGCAGGATACTACCTCTTCGGTCGTACCCGAATAACTGGAACCGATAACGAGGGTCCTGACATTCACATATCCTGGAAGATCGTATCCATTCACGATCTCGAGCGGATACTTCAATTGTTGATGATACAATGATTTGATGACATGCGTCCCGATCGAGGACCCGCCCATACCACATACTACAATCCGTTCAATCTTCTTATAAGAAGATGGGGTACGCAGTTTTTCGGCGATCGAGGCGACCTCCTCAACTTGCTTGTAGAGCAACTGAAGACTTCCGAGCATATTATCCGAATCATTTTTTTTGATAGTAATAAGAGAGTCCAACATACAAATGGGTTAAATACATACATGAATCCTAACAAATACCGAACCGTTTGTAAAACAAAAAAGCCCTTAAACTAAAGGCTTTTTTGAAGTTGCCCCACCGTGTAACTGGTGGGGCGTCGATAACGACACAGAAGGCACCGTGTCCATTCACCGGGAAAGAGTGCCAAACATGCCGTGCAGGCCGAGGTATATGCACGCGGAGTGCACATACCCGTCGTCGATCTCTCCCGCGAGGATCATGGTGTGAACCTCTTCGGGTGAGAAAAACTCGGCATGGCGAATGCCCTCGTGCTCGTCGTGCCTGTGCTCCGCACGCCGACCCGCTTTCGCGAGATAGAGCGGGATCGGACGCGGAATGTAGGACGAGTTGCCGTGATAGTATCCGAGAAGACTGGGAGACGTGAGGACGCGCCCCAACTCCTCGCTGCCTTCACGGATCGCTGCCTGATCGAGAGCTTCATCAGGATCAGCAAGACCTCGCGGCAATTCCCACCGCCAGCGGCCGAGTTCGCTGAGGCTGACTCGCCTCGGGGACACCTGCATGTCGGTGACCGGACGCCAGATGTGCACGAGCCCGAGATGCCCTCGATCGTCGAGAGCAGCGACCGCAGCGGCCGGGGGATTGTCTACGATCCACAGATCATAGAGATTCTTCCCGTCTTCCTGCGCCACTGCCCGTACGATCCGGGCAAACCCGTCTTGACTGAGTACGACATCACCTTCCGATGAAGCGATCCACTTGGGACGAAAACCCTGTGCGAGCGCTTCCGACAAAGGAACAAATGAATATGCACCCATTGAGATCCCCTCTTCTTTTCTTTTTTGCGCAGTGCAGGCAAAGAACCAAGCCTGTCTCCGAGATGTTCGAAGAGCACCTCAACCTAACACATGCACCCATTTTTGTCAAAACAAAAAAGCCCTTGAACTAAAGGCTTTTTTGAAAGCACCCCATCTGATTCATTGCTGAAAAAGATGAGGTGAAGGAGGGCTGGTCAGGGGAAGAGACCATTCTCCGAAAGGGCGGCCATAAGCCGGGCGATCGCGGCTACTGCGATCGCATCGGCAGTGCGCTGCACCGCCTGATGCCAGGGCATGAAGACGACGTGCTTCGCCTTCCCCAGCGCCTCGGCATCAGCGTACTCGGAATCAATCCGCCAGTCACGACCCTCGACGTGCGTGAGCATCGCGAAGTGAACATGCACCGCGTAGCAGTGCAGGCCTTCCCCCGCATCCGGATCTGCCACGAAAAACGCGCGATTGGCGTTCAGCGGCAAGCCCGGAAGCTCAGCAGACGTGAACGTGATGCCGGCCTCCTGCGAGGCCTCGCGGACAGCGGCATCACGATGCTTTTCGCCGGGGTCGACGAATCCACCCACGAGGCAGAGGCGCTCTCCGCCCATGTTGGCGCGCTTCTCGGGCAGCAGTCCCACGAGGAGCTCCTTGCCGTCGGTGAAGGCGTAGGGGATGGTTACTGCTCCGCCCCCCGCGGTTTCAGCGAACACCCAGGCATCGTAGCCCTCGGGACGAAGGCCGTAGAGCAATGTGCCGAACTTACTCGAGAGCTCAAGCATCGAAGATTCCACTTCTTTGCCATCGATCGCGAGCCGCCACCCCCGTTTCTTCTCACGAGGGATAGGACCCATCTTGAAGTCCATGCGGCCTCCTCTGTACCAGACACGCACTGTCGCGTGCAGACCTCTATTTCATAGTTACGTAACTTACGTAACACAAAACAGAATATGAGAGATTACCAAAAATCATACATTATGTCAAGATTTACAAATACTTTCTAAGTAGAATAAAAAAATCGAGGTTTTTGCCTTGATTTTTTTATTCCTTACAAGAATGCAATGCTACTCGACCGTCAGATATTCTTCCCAATGCAAACCGTCCTTCTTTGCCTTCGCAAACTTATCCATCGTATCGACAATTGCTTCCTGCACGGGGCGCATCTCAATACCGATTTCTTTTAATCTTTCAGATGAGAGGAAATTATTCGATCGCCCCTTGGTTGCAAGACCCTGTTTTACCAAATCCTCATTGCTGATCCACTCGTTCGTATGTGACGGGTCTACCAATTCCTCATACAATCGGATAATTTCTTTATGCTTAAGAGTTCCCGGATTGGTAACATGAAAAATCCCACTCGCCTTCTTTTCAAGCAGCTGATAAAACACCGTGACCATGTCATCAAGAATCGTAACGCTATTTTCAACATCGATCACTTTCGGGAATGATGAAAGTTTATTAATCAGATTATCCGGAGCAGGAATCCAGTCGATCGGCATACGGATGCGGGCAATACCCACATTCGGAAGTGTGGAAAGCACGAGATCTGCCGCCCATTTGGTACGCGAGTACGTCACTTCACTCGGGTTTCCCATATCATATTCTCTCCATTTTTTATCCGAATGCGCAGAATCTCCATAGAAAATACATCCGGATCCGATATGCAGCAAATAAACATTCTTTTGTTGGCACGCTTCAGCAATCATGATTGGGAGCTTGGTGTTACCGATAATGGTTTCGAGCTGATGCGTCTCGCACCAGTCGACATTCGGTTTGCCGCGGACCCCGGCTGCATTAAGCACCACATCGGGTTGATGTTTTTCAAGCAACGCACATACATCATCGGTTGAATACATTTTTGACGGATCATGCACTGCATCCTTCCATGCTTTGGCGCATCGCTTTGCGATATACCCATTTCCGAGAATAAGAATTTTCATAAAACATTGATTAAATTAATCGAGAATTGTGTAACCGTCATCCCCGCGAAAGCGGGGATCCAAAGCATTGAGTGTAAAAATACTGGATTCCCGTTTTCACGGGAATGACAGAAAAAAGATACTTTATGGACTTTCGATTTTATGATTCTTTTCCGTACTGCTTCTGATAATATTCCCGATACGCACCGCTTCTGCAACGCTCTACCCATTCCTGATTATCAAGATACCACTGTACCATATTTTTCAATCCTTCTTCAAACGTAATTTTTGGTTCCCAGCCCAACGTTTCTTTTGCTTTGGTAAAATCAATTGCATACCGACGATCATGTCCCGGGCGATCTTTCACATATTCAATATACGATTCATCTTTATGCATAAATTCCAACAGAAGTTTTACCACCTCGATATTCGCCATTTCACGGTTTCCTCCAAGACAATACGTCTCTCCGATCTCTCCTTTTTCCAAAATAAATTCAATACCACGTGCATGATCATCGACATGAATCCAGTCGCGCACATAAAGCCCATCTCCATATACAGGCACTTTTTTGTCTTCCATCAGATTGGAGATAAAGAGTGGCAAAAATTTCTCAGGGAACATATACGGTCCATAGTTATTGGAACAATTCGAAATCGTCATGGGAATTCCAAACGTATGATAATATGCACGGACCATATGGTCTGAAGCGGCTTTTGATGCGGAATACGGACTTCTCGGATCATACGGTGTCTCCTCGGTAAAGGGTCGATCACTCAAGGTAAGTGCTCCAAACACTTCATCAGTTGAAACGTGATGGAAGCGCTTATGGTATTCTTTTACCGCATCAAGAATGGTCTGTGTTCCGATGATGTTTGTTTTGATAAAAATAGTAGGATCCATGATTGACCGGTCGACATGAGTCTCTGCTGCAAAGTGCACCACTACGTCAACATCCTTGACTGTCTGAAATACCAGATCTCGATCACAGATATCTCCCTTTATGAACGTGTAACGCGAATCATTCGCAAAATCTACCAGATTTTCCAGATTTCCCGCATAGGTAAGAGCGTCAAAGTTGACTACATGGTCATGAGGATGATTCATGAGCCAGTAGCGGATAAAATTAGATCCGATGAATCCAGCACCTCCGGTCACTAATAACTTCATAGATGTATCATTAACAGTAAAAAAAGGCTACACGTAATACCGTGCCAATGCCCATGTTGCAAGCGTCTGTCCGTCCCAAATTTCATTATTTCGGATCAGATGCTCCACCTCATCTGGCCTGCGAAGTAATATTTCGATAAATTCGGTGTCATCGTTTGTTACATGTTCTGTCTCAGACAAACCCTTGGCCAGAAATACATGGGTAGTGTCAACAAACAATCCGTTGTGCGGCTCAAAAATGGAGAGATTAATGAACTCTTCGGCAGCATATCCGGTTTCTTCCTGCAATTCTCGTGCCGCAACCGCAGAAGGAACTTCACCTTTTTTAATTCCTCCACCAGGAAATTCGATACTGTATTTATCAAGAAGATACCGGTACTGTTTTACCAATACCAGTCGTCCATCCGAAAGCATAGGCACTACGATCGACATGCCATTCGTCCGTCCGTAATAGTAGTCCCCATGTCTTCCGTCACCAAATTCAAACACATCATGGATATATTTCCACCACGGATTCTCGTGAACAATCTCTTCTGAAACCTTTTTCAATGGAGAACTCATAAAAAAATTTAACTCTCAGTAAACATCTTCGCAATCTCTGTCACATCTTTCATATCCTCGTGCCGTACGACTGAATGCATACTCCCTCCCCCATCCCCTTTCCATCGTGGAAGAATATGAAAATGAAGATGCGGAACCGCCTGCCCGGCAACCTCACCATGATTAAGTCCGATCGTAAATCCGTCCGGATTGAGCACGTTTAAGATTCGCTTCGCGGCTTCCTGCACACCCTTCATAACCGCTCCCAGCTCTTCAGAAGAAAAATCAAAAATAGTAGTTCCGTGTTTTTTGGGAATCACGACCGTATGTCCCTCGACCTTGGGGAATACATCCAAAAATGCCAAAACTTGACCATCTTCATAGATAGTATGATTAGGCAATTCACTTGCAATAATTTTGCAAAAGATGCAATCCATAGATTTCGATGATATATGAGATAAGGGTGGGTCGGCTCCATGATCAATAGGATGCGGGTCCTTAAGAAAACAGAGGGCCGACCCAAATCCAGACTACCTTATTTTTGCTCATTATTCAATCCCCGGAACCCATACAACCATGTCTCCGATTTTTTCTGGCTGTGTACTCATGAAGGTAGTAATTGCATCAATCTTTCCCTGGTTCACCGACTGCTCGGGCACCATAATCGCACAAAAAGAAGCACGGACAATATTTTGTGCAGTGATGATAATACTCTGACGAGGATCCCGAAGCAGCTCGGCATACAAAACAGTCCTCTCCGGTTGAGCAAATAAATAATCTTGTGGAAAACCCCCTCCCACAATCGCCTGCCCTGACAGCCCCTCAAGCGCAAGTAATGGCCAGGTATCGGCAATGACACAACTGTTCGTAACATCGGGCAGATGTTCCCATACAAATTGGGCAGCCTCCCGTTCAGACACTGAAACCACTCGCATATCCGGTCCGGAAGCTAGTGTGGTAGTACCGACCCAGCCGAAAAAAACGATAGAAAAGAGGATCACTGCAGCGGTCACGGTCCGTGACATCCGAAGATGATATTTTTCTATCAATGAACGGATGCCGTATACGGCGAGAAGTATGAGAAGTATAGATAAGGCAGGATCAAGTCTCCGTACAAATGAACGGTCACCCGACAGCACATACCACCCGATCATATATCCACCAAGAACGACACTGACAAGAAATCCGATAACTCTCCACTGAATTCTCTTCTCTGTCTTACATAAGAAAAAAATCCCGCTAGCGCATGCAGAAAAAAGAAGAACCATCATTCCGACCAAATGCCATCGAAATGAAGTGAACAGGTTCGACACATATGCGACTTCGGGAGTGTGGTTGAACAAAATATTTCCGGAGTATATATCATGGGGACGGATCGCTGAGGCATAGAACCACCCGCTGAATTGCCCGATCATCTGCCTCATATGCGCGATGATCGTATGCCAGTCGGAAAAATAACTGCTACGACTCACGATCTCAATTGCCGGAAACAAAAATATCCCGATGACAACCAAACTGGTCATTCCTGCTTTCCTGAGAAGATCGTTCTTCAGTCGTGTGATCTTCTGTAGTAAAAAACCTCCGGCAAACAAAAACAATAACATGAGAAAATAAAGCGTATACCCAAATACTGAAAAAACGGCAAACATGCAAAGTATCCTGCGCTTCCAGGGTTCGGGATCATGAAGATGATGAAGATACAACATGAGGATAAAGAAAAATACGACGGTCCCGAGACTGACCGCAAGAGTGAGTCCGCCAAGCGCCTGCAGTGGAAAAAACAAAAAGGAAAGCGCGGAGACGATACGCGCATTTCGGCGTGACTGAAACAAATCGATCCCGATTCGATACAATATAAGCGGCATCAAAACCGACCAGAGGATCGGAATAAGCCATATATTTAGTGTGACCAGATCAACACTGAGCGTTTTTTGAAGTAACAGCGTGGTTCCCCATAAATGACTATACACATATTTGTGTGGAATAATGAGTGCTTCCGGCAGGCTGATGCCATGAACTTCACGGATAAGGGCTTCGGGACCGAAAAGCACGGGTAGAAGCACATCTCCCTGTGACACCTTCTCTTCGACGGCAATCATGCGCCACACGTCCCCGCCCCACGGATTTTCATGGCTGAGTGGCAGGTACAGATGCAACAGAACCGAATGCATGAGAAGCATGATCAAAAAAAACTTGGTCCGAACGGTGGAAAACAATACGATTCCGAGTATTACGGACAAGGCGAAAAATAACACCAAAAACCACGGCGATATGGTCTGCCAGGGAGAAAAAAGCGCTGATCCGCTTCGCGAGTGAAGCAAGAATGCGAATCCTGCTGCCCACAACACAAAATAAGCGGTCATAAACCATGACGGCCTTCCCCATACCGGAGCATATTTTTCGAATACGATAGGATTCGTAGCTTTTCTTCTGGTATTCTTTACACAGAGATACAGGACGAACGACAGCACTGCGGTCGCCGCATAGCTTGCCCACGCGACCAAAGGAGTAATGGTATACCACGCCGCAGGTATCGCAAGAAAGAATCCAAGCAAAAAAAATACCGTTGCGATACTGAAAATCTTGGTTACAAACATTCGGGAATTCATGCGCC
>CAZNAO010000005.1:0-2691 GCA_964571295.1 uncultured Gammaproteobacteria bacterium
GTCGCGCTGATCTGGAAATACCACGTCGTGCTCGGCGGCATGAGATCAGTAAATGCATAAGAAAGATTGGTCGTCGTGACAGTACCTGCAGTTGAAGAAACTGTATACAAGGTCGCATATGCTACCGCATCCCACGACATAATAATGGTCGAGGTGGTCTTTGACGCACCGGTAAACATGGGGATTTCAGGGATCGGAGTAATATCGGTCGCAGTTGACGTAACATCTGAAAATCCGCTTACCTGATCGTACGCATCATGTGCTTGTACTTGGAAATGGTAGGTAGTGCTCGGAGCGAGCCCGGAGAACATATGCGTGGGTTCAGTTGTTGTGACCGTTCCTGCACTTGAAGACACGGTATAAAAAATCGCACCATATACCGAATCCCATGAAATTGCAATCGTACTGGTTGCAGGGTCAAGATCAGTAACCACAGGAACCACCGGTGGAGGTGGTGTTTCAGTGTAGGTGGAACTGGGCATGGAATACGTACCCGGCTGCGCAATTTCATCGACCGCATGAACTTGAAAAAAGTAAGTAGTCGACGGAGACAGCCCAGTGAACAGATATTCGGTATCGGTAGTCGTCACGGTTACGATATCTCCCCCGAGCTCAATAGTAGGAAGTCCGAGTTGGATATTCGGACGATTCGGGGTTGCGGTGAGCGAGGTAGCACCTGATGAAAATCCGGTATCATCACTGTAGTAGTAGCGCGCGCGAAGATTCGGGGTTGCGGTGTAGCGGTAGTACGGTCGCTCAGTCGTGAATAATTCATATCCATGTACTACCAAAACAGAGAGATTGTCCGTGCCATTGTAGTAGAAGGGAGTAGTTGAAACACCTACCCACCCACTCGCAGCTGTATTTGGGAACGTACCCGAATACACCTGGGTATAATCATCGGTCGAAGCATTCCCTGTCGCAAGCGCAGATGCAGCAGTATGTTTGAGGTAAATCGTGACATCACTAATGACAGGCACACTGCTTCCGCTCTGTTTATAAAACGATACCGAAGAAATCGGCCCGGCAATACCGCCGACTTCGCTTGCAAGATACACCATCTCAGAAACGGAATAATTGTAGAAGCGATTGATCGGAAGCGTGTGATCAGAATCAGTTCCAGCGCCCAGGGTAATGGTTTCTGCAACAACGGTCTGGGAAGTAGCGCGAGAAATAACATAGTACGAAGCACCGGTAATGGTATCCCAAAATACATTCACCGTAGAAGTGGTTTCAGTAAACCCGGTAATACTCGGTGGCTGAAGAATCGGCAGGTTATCGGTCACCGTCGAAGTGGCAGTACTGTACTCACTATCCTGACTATACTGATCATGGACGCTTACCTGGTACACATAGCTCGTATTCGGAGTGAGTCCGACAAATTCATAGGACGTATCAGTGGTCGTCACGGTGCCCGCAGTCGAAGAGACGGTGTAGTATACCGCCTCAGCACGAGATGCCCACGATATCTCGATGCTACTTGTCGTAATCGTTCCAAATCCAGTAAATGAAGTGGTCCGCGGAGGAGTATAGGTTGTGGTAGGTGCTGAATACCCGCTACTCACAAGAGCACCATCTACTGCCTCGATCTGAAATACGTATTCAGTACTTGGGGCAAGTCCGCTGAATATTGTAGTGAGATCAGTAGTCTTCACGACTTCAGCACTCGCGGTAGATGACACGTTGTAGTAAGCAGCATCCGGTACCGAAGCCCAACCAGCGGTAATACTCGAAGTGGTTTTTGTAAACGGAGAAAATACCGGGATATCGACTGCACGAACTACCGAGACAAATACGAAAAACAGACTCACCAGAATGAGTGTCAAGATAAAGGTAGCTGATGTGCGTAAAAATTTCATGGAATATAGCATGTATTACTTCCACTGCATGAGCCGCTACGACATTCGGCACCACTGGAACAGGTGGCGCCTTCCTGCTTCAACAATCGAAAACTATTGGAACCGGACGGAACGTACACATTGGTTTTTGCTCCGGCATTAAAATCAGCATCAGTCGTATCAGTCGAGGTGGTAATAGCAATCACCAAACCCACCTGTCCTTCAGTCGCAATATCGATCGACTCATCTTTCGAATAAAAATAATTCCACCCGTCTTGATTATCAGGATGTACGGCAAATAATGTGGTTGATGCCCCGCCCGACCAGTCGGTCATCGTCCATCCATAGGTCGCCGCAAGCGCAGGTACGGCATAATTATGCATGAGCAAAAACCCGAGTTGTCCCACGGCATAGAGAAAAAAAATCTGAGACAAAATAGCATGACGCAATGGACGAAATTCGCGACTTGCGAGTGTTCGGAAAAGGGTTTTAAGGTTATCCCAGGCTGTAATCGGCCCTTTCAAATACGAGGGTTTCAAAAATTTCACCAGCAAGACAGGGAAATAGAAAAAAGTTTTGAAATATTGTTTGATAATCTGTATACGTAATTGTTTCACCTGGACTGAGCGTTCTATGCTCACGGGCAGTTTTTTTGCGGTTTTGTATGCCGCATACAGATTATTCCAGGTAGTATACGCACCAAAAATTTCTTGATGAGAGACCCTTGTTGGGCGAGAATTTTTACTCGGTACTCGCATGTTCATAATTAAAAACTCGGTCATGTTTAGGACTATGGAATAGTATACCATTTTTTAAGATTCAATAAAACAAAAAAAGCTCATAATTATCCACA
>CAZNAO010000005.1:2791-35578 GCA_964571295.1 uncultured Gammaproteobacteria bacterium
TTTTGAGCTTTTTTTAAACAACTATGTTCTGTTTTTTCAGACTACGTAAGCTTCCAGTTTTCAAAAAAATTATTTATACCGAAGTGCGTCAAGCGGATTCAATTTCCCTGCTCGCCGTGCCGGGAAAACACCCGTAAGAAATCCGATCACAGTTGAAAATATGATAATAATAAGGACAAAGGACGGTGGACGACTAAACAGATCGAGTGCCTGCCCTCCGAAGTTCTTTGCAAGGATATTGATTCCAAAATTTGCAATAAAACCAGCAAGGTATCCCAAAATAACCCCGCCCAAACCTCCAAGAAAACCCATGATCAAAGCTTCAAAAATAAACAATTTACGCACATCACTCTTCGTGACCCCGATTGAGCGCATAATACCGATCTCATTGGTACGTTCAAGAAGGACGACAGTCATGGTATTAAACATTCCAATCGCAGACACGATCAAGGCAACAAGACCAAATAGTCCAAGTACCACCTGTATAACTACGAAAATCTTCGTCACCTGGTCGATGGTGTCTTGAAGGACGGAAACAAAGAATCCCATACCGATAATTTCCTCACGCAGTGATTCCATATACTCAGATGATTCCACTTTTACCTTGACACCGATATAGGTATTCACCGGAATTTCCGTCAATTGGGAAGCGGGCGCATAGACAAACCCCTCTTTCTCATCATCAATAACCCCCACAATAGTAAAAGACTCAGGTAGCTGAATGATGGACACCGTCGCGTCCTCTTCAGTAGAGCTCACACTAGAGACAAAGGCGGTGAGAAAAATACTTTTACCCAAAATCTGCTCGGGTTCAACATTAAAAATCTTTGCTAACGCCGAAGAAACAACGATTTCACGTCCAGAGGAGCCATTCTCTCCGGAACCAAATAAGCGCCCATGCGAAGTAGTGAGTCCGCTCAGATTAAAGAATGAAGGCTTAACCGAATAGAGGACCACCGATCCTGCCACGTCATTGAGCGAAGTTTCGGCAGGTAGCGCAACTACAGGACTCACCTCGGCAACATGAGGAAGAGCTGCAATCTTCTCCACGTTTGCCGGATTAAGCGCAATCAATTCAGATTCTCCTGCGGTCACATCAAGACTAAGAAGAGCGTCAGCTGTGGTAATACGATTGAGCACCGTCTCCTGGAGACCGTACCCCAGTGACACCAGAAACAAAACCGCACCGATACCGACACTCATACCGAGAATAGTGAGTGAGGTACGCAAGGGTCGAGTACGGAAAATACGAGTAGATAGTGCAAAAATATCACCAAACGTCATAGAATGGCGCGAGGTCTTCGGAGTGGAAACACTCGCGGCAGAATTCGAGGCAAAATTGGGAGCCTGAGTTGTGATCTGGATAGACTTTTTTTTCATAACATTTACACAAGTGGCTAATAATCCTATGACTTGGTGACGTTTGACTCACTACGCGGTTTCGGAATATCGACCGTATATCGACCAAGCACAATCAGCTCAAGATGTTTCGCAATTTTTTTGGCAGTTCTTCGATCGATTCCCGCACCACCCTCGGAGACAGGGATATCAAGCTTTGCCTGCACCCCTTTACGATCAGTTGTTCCTAAGATACGGTCATTAATTACCGTATCAATCGCAGACAATGCATCGGTACTGTGTACCGTAACATTGAATGTTTCAAGTAAATATATCCGCAACCTTCGGACATACGTCATTGGTCGTGTATGTTCATCAGCAAGAGATGCACTCAAACGACGTATTTCTTCTGCAGTGGTGCGCATCTTTTCGACCAGACGATGTGCCACACGTGAATTAAGTTCTGGTCCACCATGATCAAAATCAGTCACCAAATACGTCTCAAGACTCTTCTTTGCGGTCAAGGTATGCTGCAAAATCCCTCGTACATGGCGCTCAATATGCATAACTTCATCAGTACTGAGTCCGGTGAGCGCCTCGACCACCACCTCTTTCGCTTTATAATCAAGAAGTGCATTCCCAAGACCAAACCCTGCACCAGCACTATCCTTTTCAGGCGCAGTGACCAAGGCGGTGGGAGTTGACGGTGCGGGCGCAGTGGAGAGAGGGGTAATTTTTCTAGTTTCCTTGTTCACTTTAATATCAATGACATGTCCATCTTTCATAAAAAAGACCCGGTCAGCAATATCAAGATGCGACGGATCGTGAGTGACCAAAATCACGGTTTTCTTATCCTTAAGATTTAATTCTTGAATAAGACCAAGTACGTCATGAGCAGATTTCGAGTCAAGGTTTCCTACCGGCTCATCAGCAAAAATAACTTCAGGATTATTTACCAGTGCACGACAAATCGCAACACGTTGCTGCTGACCACCAGACAATTCAGTCGGTAATTTATTTCGCTGCTCGTACACGCCAAAATACTTCATGAGTCGCTCAGCCTCAGTTTTTCGATCCTTTACATCAGCACCGATTGCCATGCGCGGAAGCATGATATTTTTGACAATGGAAAGTGAAGGGATGAGATGGAACGCCTGGAAAACCATCCCAATCGTGCTTTGTCGATAATGCTCAAGCTCCTTATTCTTCATGTGCGCAAGGTCAATTCCACCTACACGCACCTCGCCTGAGGTAGGTTTTTCAAGTCCAGCAATCGTGTAGAGCAAGGTGGATTTACCACATCCGGATGCGCCAAAAAAAATAATGAACTCTCCAGGCTCAATCTGAAGATTGATATCAGTGAGTGCTTTCACCTCATTGCTTTTTCCAAGAAAATACGTAACCGATAAATTTTTTATGTCAATGACGGACATGAAAAATATAATCAAATACAAATAGTGAGGATAGTATAGCATAAAGAAAAAACCCATGCCAATAAAGACAGGGTTCTACGCAATAAACGGATTGTGTATGAAAATTTAGACTTTTAAAATCTCAGCTTCCTTCTCCTCACCGATCACCTTTACCTGTTCATTCGCTTCTTTCGTCATTTTTTCGATCTCTTCATGAAATTTATATTTCTGATCCTCGCTGATACTTCCTTCTTCCTCCTGCATGTCCACCGTTTCACGCGCTTCTTCACGGATCTTACGAAGTGCGATCCGGGCATTTTCAAGCTTGGTATGCAGTACTTTGATAAGCTCCTGTCGCCGTTCCTGTGACAACTCCGGCAATGGCAATCGGATCATTTTTCCATCATTCACGGGATTGATACCCAGATCAGACATCCGGAGTCCGCTGTCGACTGCAGAAACGATGCTTTTGTCCCACGGTTCGATCGCGAGTGTCTTCGCATCAAGCACAGAAATTGATGCGAGCGCTTTCAAAGGTTGTTTCATTCCATACGCTTCGATCATGATATCTTCAACAATCGCAGGAGTCGCCCGTCCCGTACGTAAACTTGAAATATCTTGTTTGAGAAATTCAATCGCACGAGCAAATTCTTGTTTATATTCTGAAACCATAGTAAAAATATTTTAAACTTTCAACTTACTTTTTTATTGCCATCGTAAACCCGAGGTATACCCATCCGTTGTTGGCAGGATGTACCCGGAGTGCGGTCGGTATCTGCTGGGTCGGAAGTTTTCTGGTTTCCCACGTAGTTCCTCCGTCGACGCTTCGATAAAACGTGGATCGGTCACCGATCGTACCCGTGTAGTAGAGCTCTTTATCGTTGCGTGGATTAATTCCAAATCCGTAGATTGAGACACTCCCCGGAGGAGTGACGAGAGGAATCGGTTCCCAGTCTTCACCAGCATTTCTACTCGTCAAGATACCATATTTTGATACCCAATAAATCTGTTCCGCTTTAGAGGGATATACCACAAATCGTTGATACTGTAAAGCTCCCGCATAGTCGGAAAACTTCTTTTGGAGATTCTCCCACGAAAGTCCGCTATCCCGACTGCGATAGAGTCCGCTGGCACGAGTCGTGAGGTACATAAGACCTTGTTTATTTGGATCAAAATATACTTCACGTATATCCGCCTTGCTAAAACGCGCAGAAACACTCCATGAATTCCCTCCATCCTGACTCACGTAAAGATCTCCCGCACTAGTTGCCGAAAACACTTGGTTGGTATTGAATGGATTGACCGCTACCGAAGTCAAGATATATTGCGTACGGCTTTCCCGGTAGACCTCATTCCATGTTCGAGTACAGTCAGTTGTTTTGAACAATTGCCGACCGTTTGATACAAAAATCGTACACTTATCATTCGGATGTACGGCAACATTCTGTATGAGACCAGTATTCAAAGGAGCTGATGACTGAGTCCATGTCTTACCATCATCATAGGTATAAAAGAGTCCATGTTCCCTGCTTGCCCAATAAAACGCTTGTGGATCCTGCGGATCATCGATAAATCGAAACACTTCGGCATTGGGAAATTTCTTTACACCTTCGGCAGTAGGAACCGAAACAATTTGTGTCCATGTCTCCCCGTTCTCGGTCGTAACCCAGACACCTGCCGGGCCAAGTGCGGTATTTTTCTTACTACCACCAAATGACACACACGCCTGTCCGGTCACGAGTAGAGCAAGAAGCACAAGCGTTAGAGATACTAGGGATCGTCTCATACGTACATGATTAGAATTTAGGGAATGGCGAGAAGCACATGTTCTACAACCAATCGTGGATGAATATTTTTTTTCAACTGTCGTTCAGCCAGACAGAGCATGTCAATCAGCTTGGGAATAGCAGGTGCTATGTGACGATCTTCATACATGTATTCACGAAGCGCAAAAATCCACGTACGAAAGGTGTCGATAATGCGCGAGCGGGCCGCGATATGATCATCACGATCTGAAAAAAAATCACCCACCTTTTCTATTTTCTCATGAAAAGACAAAAAAAACAACGAACGAAGGCGCTCTTTTTCTACTACATACGAATCATAAATGGACGGATCGCGTACCCACTCAACCGCACGACCAGGCATACCACAGGAATCACGTATAAGCAGAGATGCGCGATCGGAAGAAACATTCTGAGTGGTAACCCACGAAGCAATATCTGAATCACGTACCGGGGAAAAATACACTGACTGGACTCGCGAACGAATAGTGGGCAATAGTGCTGTCTCATCTTCGGTAATAAGAATAAGTACGGTTTTAGCTCGAGGTTCTTCAAGTGTTTTGAGGAGCGCATTTGCTGCAGCACTATTTAGGTACTCAGCACGATCGATAAGAGCGACACTGTACCCATCTTTTACAAACGCACTTTGGGAAAACCGAGAAATAAGACCTCGAATCTGTGCAATTGAGATATCTTTTTTAAGAGAGCCCGTTTTCTCATCAACCTCACGTCCGACAACCACCAAATCAGGATGTGCAAAAGCAATACCACTAATCGACAAAATATTTCGAGCGACCACTTCGGCAACCGTGCGTTTGCCCACATGGCGCGGCCCGATAAATGCATACGCATGACTCAATCTCCCCTGTGAAATACAGCGTTCAAAAAAAGAAAGTATATGCGCGTGACCGATAATTTCATTCATATACTCAGCATAATATCACAGAATACTGCAAAAGTCATAGAATCAAAAAACCATGATATATCCTCCGATTTTTGAGATTAGACTACCGTGTCGACACAATCGACCGCTTATAATTGTCCAGATTTTCAAGGGCAATACCAGTACCCTTAGCAACACAAAGAAGTGGCTCTTCAGCTACGTACGCAGCAACTCCGATAGCCTGGGCAATAAGTTCGTCAAGATTGCGAAGTTGGCTTGAACCCCCAGACATGATAATTCCTTTATTCATAACGTCAGCTGAGAGTTCAGGTGGAGTTCGATTGAGCACTTCTTTAACTGCCTCAATCAACCCTTCAAGATCATGTTGCAATGCTTCAGTCGTATCGTCAGACGTTACCGTGACCGTACGTGGAAGTCCGGTAACCATATCACGTCCTTTTACCTCCATCGTCAATGGACTATCCATGAACATCGCGCTCCCGATACCGATCTTCACCTCTTCAGCACTCCGATCTCCGATCGCGAGCCCATATTTGCGACGAATAAATTCAGCAATCGACTGATCAAATCGATTTCCACCAATACGAACCGAACCAACTGATACGATACCACCAAGGGAGATCACTGCGATTTCGGCTGTTCCTCCACCGATGTCGATAATCATATGTCCAGAGGCTGAGCCAATCGGAATGTCAGCCCCAATAGCGGCAACAATCGGTTCTTTGATGATGTAAGCTGCTTTCGCACCTGCAGCGAGTGCCGCATCGATGACCGCTCTCCTCTCGGTCGAGGTGATTCCTGCAGGAACCGCAACCATAACCTCGGGACGAAATAGCCGGACTCCGCCAAGCGCTTTATTGATAAAATAACGAAGCATTGCTTCCGTCGTCTTATAACTTGCAATAACACCATCTTTGAGCGGACGTTCGGCGATAATCGTATCCGGTGTTCGTCCGATCATCTCCTTCGCTTCGATTCCGACCGCAAGCACTTTCTTGTCTTCTTTAGAAATCGCAACGACAGACGGCTCATTCACTACGATGCCGCGCTTTGGGATATACACGAGAATATTAGTTGTTCCAAGATCGATACCGACTTTTCGCATAAAATATTAATTGTCTAGGTACAGTACTATTAGACCGACAAGATAACTAGAAAACTTCTCGTGGTTTTCTACTAAAAACTTACACGAAATTCCTGATCTTGTTCAAAAAGTGTTGCAAATCGATACGTTGCATTCCCCCATTCACTCTTTGCTTCAGCCGGATATGCTGACTGAATAGTTGTACCAAAATCAAGGTCAAGCGTCAATCGCGATCCGAATAAACCGGGTTGTTTTTGAATAGCCAAGGTATACGCACCCGACCGTATATGTTCCGTTACTGAATGCGGTAGTCGATAGGTAAACGTAAGTGTCTTTGTTGTAAGTGGTTCAACTGCAACAAACGTACCAAACCACTGCTTACCCAGATCAACTCCGGTTTCAACACTAGGTATATCTCTACTCTGACGTGGAGTTGCCTCAACGCTCAAGAGTTCGGAACCAAGTGGCGTATATAGACGCGTATATGACAGATAGCGGCTCGTCCTCCAGTCAAGAGCAGCTCCGTGCACATATTGCATAGAGACGATTGCACGATAATACGACTCACCTTCAGAATCCTCGGCAGGTTCGATACGATAAGACAGAGTGCGCGTCAGTGCGTGATCAGTCTTCAATGCTCCGAGATTGGCATCGACCCACATAAGATAGTCACTAACAGTAGGTATCACCACTCCTCCGGCACGATGTGAAACCACCGTCTCCTGAATCACAGGATCAAGCGCATACACCATAATATGTTTTTGTGAAATGAGCTTTTCAATAAGTTCTTTATATTGAAATGGATGGCGCAACACATCACTCTTCAGTTTATCCACAATCGCCATCATCAAATCTTTGATAATCGCTTTTCGTTCCGGACGGACGATGCCACGGTCCGCAAAATCATACTCAACTTCACGTTCAAGCTCCTCCACCACATTCTCAGGAGTAAACGTAATACCATCAACCGTAAGAGGTCCGGTAATCTGCATGACTTCTTCAAGCACGTGCGTCGTCACACCAATAACCGCATCAATTTCATCCGCTGCAACACCACCTTCCTGGGTATACAGGGATAATCCGAATTTTGCGCTTTCAGAAAAATCGGGAGACCAATTGCTGTCCCGAAAATACCAGCCCGGAACTTTCAAATATTCGGTCAAAGGATCAGGAGCCTTCGGTGGTACAAAGTTCTTATTGCGATAATCCAAAATTTCAGTTCCTTCAACGACAAGTACTTCATAATTCCCCCGATTCATGCGTACCGTTCCATACACCCCGATAAATCCGCCCCCCGGACGAAGTTCGGTGTTATTGAGAAACAATAATAAGTAGGTCTGTGGCTCCACAAACCCGAGTGCCCGAGGAAGAAGATCGAATAAGTCCTGTTCCACTAATCCCGTATTTACGAGTTGCGAGCGGACAATAGGTGAAGACAAAATTCCTTCAATGCTCATACGCTTAACCAAAAAAATGCCCGCCCCGGCAAGTACCAAAAACAAAACCATAACCATAAGGAGAATCCAAGGCCACCGACGTTTTTTATGAGTATGATGGAGAAGCATAGCAAATGTGATTAAATAGCAGTCAACGCTTTTTCTGTGAAACATTGAACCCGAGATATTTCCCACGCATAAGATGGGTCACCGCGTCGATTCCGGGAAGTGCCGCAACAAACAACATGGAAATCGGCAACAATATCCACTGCAATAACATGATAACATAAAGATGGCGCGGATGAGACTGTGGACGAGGAGGAAGCAAGGGGAAACTCAACAGTGCGGAAAGAATGAGTCCAAGCATGGCACCAGTCATGAGAATCTCGAGCAAGTGAGGAGCATTAAAATATAGAGCGCTCTGACGGATGCTCGGACTTGCAATCCACAAAGGAAACCGCCCGAGTAATGTAATCATGAGTGCGGCGACACACCATGACCACTTCCCCTCCCACTCTACAAATACCCACTTGAATTTGGTATACCACGGTATCTGATTCCCTTTCTTTCTGAACTCCCACAAAAGATAGGGGACGTGCTCCACTCCCCATGCCCACCGCCGCTGTTGTCGATATAAGTTTTTTATACTCTGCCACCACGAGTCGTCACGCACCGTATCCATGGAGACAGGAATATAGAGCGGTGTTACTTCATATCCTCCGTTATATGCAAGTAAACATTGATAGAAAATCCGTGAATCCTCGGACACGATGCGCTTATCATGGAAACCTGCATCAACCAATGCCTTGAAACTCATGGAGTGAGATGAAAAAGTGACCAGGGAGTCCTGTCTCGCAAGAGACATCATCATCCAGAACGTAGTACCGAATGCCATAACACGAAGCACTGACGGGGATTCCCACATGTTATTGTTATACAAGGCGATCGGTTGGTAGGAACTTCGGGTCGGATTCGGATGTGTCGCATACACATAGGTCAGATAGCTGAAATAATCCGGGTGACATACGGTATCAATATCAAATACAGTCACGATTACATTTTCATACTTCCACCCCTTAGAATCAATATATCGCTTAGCCTCATTTTCAGCATAATGCAGATTCGATCCTTTGCCCGGTATCTCGTTTGGGAGATTCACCGGGTGCAGGGTAAACATCACATGATTGAATGAATCAGAAAACTTAGCCTTCACACGATCAAAAATATCACGACAATGTGTCTCCTGCCGCTCTTCTCCCGCGACCACTACCGTAAAAAAACGAGGATCATAGACCGATCGCGCCACACTCTCTATTGCCCCTTCTACCACATCCCAGGTTTCATTATATACCGTCAGAAATATTACATGCCGATAGTGGTCGACCGAAGCGATATCATGCATAAGTGCATCTCTCCAATCTATAGAACGGACACGTCGATATCGAAGCCACGAGACAATCAAATAAAACGCAAAATTAAAAACTTTAAGCACCCAATAGATATCAAAGACAATGATAAAATAAATCATTGTGAGTGGGTAAAAAAACGACAAAAGAACACTTAAGATAAGGGTTCCCCACACCGTGACTCCAGGGAGTATTTCGTATAGACGGTATCGCTGATAGGGAGATAGCATAGTTATACAGATAAGGTGCCAATATGAGGCTCCCCGCTATATGTGGGACTCAGATACATGCCTGGCGGAGTGGCCGTGATAAGCATCTTAGCCTTCTCAAAGGTTAGTGTTTCAACTGACACAACTCCGACAACGGGAATATAAAGTGCGTATGCAAATGCATTTCCGATGACACTCGCAATGCGTGTACTTGAAAATGCTCCCTTGCCAAGTAAGATGAGAATTCCCGTAATTTCATGAAACTCAATTCCACGAGTCTCAAGCGTCTGTGAAATCACCTGAAGCAACTCCCTATTTTTCCCCTCGACCAAAATATGCTCATCACGGTCAGGAAAAAGCAATGTGAGTCTAAGCTCGTTATGCACCGAAGGGTCAATAAAGAGAAACATACTATAAGCCGAAAGTCCTAAAGTCTGTAAAGAAAACAAGTATTTCCTTGTGCCTTTACAGACTTATTTCCCTTTCGTCACGCCAAGCAAATCTACGACGATAATATGCTCAGCTTCAAAAATTGAATATAAAAATTTATCCATGACATACCGCCGATCAGCGAATTCATCTTCTTCCATTATCGTATAACGTATATCAAATCCAAGTTCTTTTTGATATTGCTCAACCAGTTTTGCCAATGCCCGAAGTTTTACAGAACCAACCACCAATAAATCAGTTGGAACACGATGATCATTAGTAAACGATCCAGTCAATACGAGAAGCTTGACCTCACCAATCTTAGTCGAAAGATCCTCAATAAACTGTTTTTGTTCAATTACCGTTTCCTTCACCAAAAGTGCTTGCAGTTCTGCATACAAAAGTGATTCAGGATTGAGCTGATAATATTTTCGCAGTCCTGCACCGGCTTTTTCAAGATCAACCGGCTTGGCATCCATTTTTTCAATGATAATACCGAGATCAAGAAGAAGCTCCAATTCACGGCGTACCGCATTGATTTGTACCCCTACTTCTCGAGAGAGCTCGCGCACAAAAAAAGCTCGTTCTGGTCGGCGATAGAGGAGCTTAAGGATCTTGACTCGAGTCTTTGAGCCAAATAAGTGTTCGAGCATATACGCAAAAAATACGTAACTAAGCGGAATTTTAAAAAATCATTGCGGTTGAATAACGGGGTATAGTATACTATGCAGATAAGGATAGTGTCAAAAGATATGTCGATCAAAAGCGAGGTGTACGAATTTTTTGTCGAAGGGAAAAATCATCACCTATCCCACGTATTACTCCACATCGCATCTCCCGGGAAGCCTGATGGAGAAAACCAGGGATATTTTTTTGTACTCGCTGAAATGGATGATCCCGAATCTTCCGTGTTACAGATACTTGAAGACCTGATCCGTGATGGAGAAAATCTCTATTATGGTGGGTATGATCAGGAAACCACACATGCCTCAGATCCAGAAGCGCGTCATTTTGAATCAGTGATTGAAAAACTCAATCGTAAAACGAAAATACTATTGAATGATGCAAGTGGCCGAAAAATTCATATGGCCGTAGGAATGATACAGGGTAACCGTATCTCATTTGCCTACCGAGGAGAAATGATGGCGCTCCTTGCGTACAACATTGCCGAAGGACCGTCGTTTACTCCGATCGTCGAAGAAGGTTCGTATCCGGAACACATGTTCTTCTCTTCGGTGATCGAAGGAAATTTTACCTTGGAAGAGGCGGTCTATATCTCAACACCTCATGTCATCAAATATTTTTCCCGAGATAGGATAGCAAAAATGATTTCAGGCAAACCCGCAAAACAGTCGGTGCTTCAAATCCAAAAAACACTGGAAGGTATCTCGTCCGAATATTCATTTGGTGGACTAGTGGTGACTGGTTCTGAAATACAAATGGAATTACCCAAAGCACCAAAACCAAATTATCGACCAAATATCGGCTCAGAGGAATCGATGGATCGTCTACTTGACACCACACGCTCGACCGAAGACACGTTGTCACCCAAAGTATTTTCACACATTGCCAGATCATTTACAAACAATCTCAAAAAAAATGAAGACACGGATGAAGATACTGAAATCAGGCACGCAGTAAAGGAAACCAATCCAGGAAGATATCGTCGAAAAAGACGTGAGGAGCGCAATCCAGCGACCGAAGGAGGAAGTTCGTTATTGATCGTGCTTGGTAAAGTGATCGTCTGGACACTGAAGGCGTTGTTTTATGTAGTAAAAACGATACTATTCGCACTTGGTAAATGTCTTGCAATCTTCTGGACGCTTGCGACTAATTATAATGGGGGAAGAAAAATCCTGATCGACCAATACAAGTCGGCATTCACGCGTATCATCGACAAATTTACCGGACTTGGAATCTTTGGCAAAATACTACTTCTTATTCTTGTTGTCGGAATCGGTATCCTCATTGGGAGTATTATGTATACTAAGGAGAAAGAAAAAGTGACCGCACGCGAAGAGGTATACGCTGCCGAAATGTCATCACTTGATGAGACCAAGAAAGAGGCTGATGCATATCTGCTCTATGGAGACCATGCCAAAGCGCTTGAATCGGTGCGCAGGGCGAGTGAAAAACTTGCATCTCTGACGCACGATACGACCGACAAACAAAAACGCGCCGACGAATTGAAAGCCGAATTGGACAAGCTCTTGCTCAAGGTACAAAAAATTACCGCAATCACTCCTGACAAGATTGTTGATATTCGGGAAGCACACCCGACGGCAGACACCAATTCCCTGGTGTTTATGGGTGATCGGCTGATTGCAAGCGGCGCTCATGATACCAGCCTCTATTTCGTCTCAACCTTAACCGGATTGGTCGAAAAGAAAAATGCCGAAACCCTGCGAGAGCTTGCGAATGGATATACTGCAAAAGACGCTTCACAGATCGTATTCACTTCAGGAGACAATGCAATTGTGGCGTATAACAAAGAAACCGACAGTATCATATCAAAAACAATAACCTACCCAAACCAAAATGTCGTACTTGCAGATATTGCGCTCTACAATGGACGTCTCTACGCGCTTGACCGTGGAAATGGAGCTCTATACCGACATAATCCGACACAGGTCGGATTCGACAGTGGTACGTCATGGGTTACTTCACAAACCGACCCTGCTGCACTCAAAAATGGAGTGTCGTTTGCTCTCGACGGGGATCTCTACGTACTCACCACAAACGGCAAGGTACTCAAATATACCAGCGGCATAGAACAATCATTCACGATAAGCGGTCTTGACCCCGTTCTTGATTCCCCCACCCAAATCGAGACGAGGAGTGAATTTGCAAATATCTATATCCTGGAACCCTCAAAGAAACGCATCGTAGTACTCGATAAAAACGGAAATTTCAAAAAACAATTCCAATCAGACATCTGGCAGAATCCGACAGGGTTTGCAATCACTGATACGGAAAAAGAAGTATACGTGCTCGATGGGACGACGATCTATAAGTTCAAACTCTAATAAAAAATGCACCAAAGGCCATTCAGGTTACAAAGGCGATATGTTCCCTTTGTCTCTTTAAACCGTATAAAATTAACAAACAAAAACTCCCCGCATAACGAGGAGTTTTTTTGACTTTTAAACTAACGAATCAATTACTTCAACGTAACTTTTCCGCCAGCTTCTTCGATTTTCTTCTTCATTTCTTCAGCTTCAGCCTTAGCTACCTTTTCCTTGACTGCTTTTGGAGCTCCGTCAACGAGTGCTTTTGCTTCAGCGAGTCCGAGACCGGTAATTTCTTTTACAACTTTGATCACTGCGATCTTGTTAGCACCTGCTTCAGTGAGTTCTACGGTGAAATCAGTCTTTTCTTCAGCAGCTGCTGCTCCGCCTGCTGCTGGAGCTGCCATCATCATTGCTGGTGCTGCAGCTGATACTCCGAATTTTTCTTCAAGAACCTTCACGAGTTCTGAGAGATCGAGTACGGACATCTTTTCAATCTCCGCAACGAGAGATTGGAATTTTGCTGGTACTTCTACTACTTTCTTTTCGTCTGACATAATAGAATAATTAATATATATTAAGCTGTTTTAGTATCTTTGATTGCGTTCAATGCAGTCACGAGTCCGCGGATATTTCCGGCAAGTACATTCACGAATCCGGATACCGGAGCATTGAGTGTACCGACCAATTGCCCAAGAAGCTGCTGCTTGTTTGGCAATTTTGATAATGCAGTCACCTTAGCACCATCGATAAATGCGCCTTCGAGAATACCGCCAAAGAGTTTTACCGCTTGGTGCGTTTTCGCGAAATTCGCAAGGATCTGTGCAGGAGCAACTTCATCGTTCAGTCCGAATACGACTGAGACGGCGCCGTCAAAACTTTTCGGATCGGCCTCGATTCCGGCATCTTTGAGCGCGCGCGCGACCAAGGTCTTCTTGGCAGCAACATACGCGACACCTTCTTTCCGGCACAATCGTCGAAGTTCTTCTGATTCTTTCACCTTGAGGCCCTGGAAGTTGGCAAATACGACCGACTTCGATTGCTTCATGGAGTCAACCAGGATACTAAACGCCTGTTCTTTTTGTTCTCTGGTTTTTGGCATACAGAGTAATAAAAAATGTGGTTTTTTGAACCACAGACTTTTTCGGTATACTCGACCTTTACCCGATCGAAGACCGGATACGTGTTACCTCGGTAGCATATTTAATCCTCCAAATCAGAGGAAGCTACTGTCTATGGTGAGAAGAGAATATCATATACCCACCCATCTGTCAATAGATAGAGTCATAAAGGTTGTACTACCTGTTCGAGCTGGTGATTTGAGTATCGCAAATACTTAGTAAACCCTACTGAAGGTGGAACGACAAAACTCTCTCCTGCTTTTCTATCAGCATAATTTACCTCAATAATACCATTAGTAACGTGTATCGATTGTGGGGCGATTCGATCACCGAGCAGTATACTATTTGAACCAATATGTCCTTCGGGTGTATCTAATGCTACCGCAACGTAATAAAACGTACCTGATCCACCTAAATTTTGTGTCAAAAGCACTACCTTATCTGCCCTACCATCCCCATCTACATCCACCTCAGCACCGATTTCAAATAGAGATGTAGAGACAAATGAAGAAGAGTCATCTTGTGTCTCGATAGATATACCGTCTACAAGAGTAACCAATCTACCATCTATATCAAAAGTAGTATTGCCAGGATCGGAAGTAGGTGTTTTTGTCGGATCAACATAACCACAGCCAAATGCAAAAAACACACTGAATAAAATAAGAAAACAGATGATAACTTTTTTCATAAGAAAACTTATATCGATGCTTAATATACGGGATTGATAAAAAAAGGTAACACGTAAAATTATACAAAATTTTCTATATAACAAAATCCCTTTTTAGGGGATTAAAGATTGTAGCGCTACGGGGAATCGAACCCCGGTTACCAGGATGAAAACCTGATGTCCTAACCACTAGACGATAGCGCCATAACTTGGTAGCGAAAAGTATAGTAAAAAAGATCAAACTTGTCAATATTATCCTAATAAAAAACGAATCGGGTATGGACGAACCATACCCGACATACCCCCTCGATTCACTCGAAGTCGTCTTTGAACCGCCTTGGCGGCTTACCGGCAGCCATCCGGTCGACGTCCTCCCACACCAAGCGGGCCGAGGTGACGAGCCCGAAAATGCCCATGATGAGAGACGGAATGAAGATGTACGGACGGTTAAGAACCGAAAGCCCGATAATCGAGCCAATGAGCACAAGCCCACACACGCACATCCAGAAAGACGGAGACTTCATAAACCCCCCTTACAAAAGAAGCAAAAAGAAGACTATGCTATTTATTATATTTTGTCAACTGATTGATTTTTCCTGATTTTCTGCTAGAATAAGCGGTATATGAAAATCCTCGGCATCGAATCATCATGCGACGATACGTCAGTCGCATTGATAGAAATGGATGAAAAAAATCTCACCATCCTTGCGGAAAAAACCGCAAGTCAGATTGACGTACATGCAAAATACGGCGGAGTGATTCCTGAAGTAGCCGGACGAAAACACGCGGAGAATATTATTCCCGTGATTGAAGAAGTCCTGAAAGATCAGAGTAAGCCGGATGTGATTGCCGTAACCTACGGACCTGGCCTCATTACCGGGCTTCTCGTCGGAGTAGAAGCAGCAAAAACATTGTCATACCTGTGGAACATTCCCGTAGTTCCCGTGAATCATATCGAGGGACATTTTTATTCTCCCGAGATTTCCCAAACGGAAACAAAGAGAAAACCTATCGAATACCCTGCGTTGGCACTTATCGTAAGCGGCGGTCACACTGAACTCGCCCTTTCAAACCAAGAAGGACACTATGAAAAAATCGGCGGAACGCGTGACGACGCGGTCGGAGAATGTTTTGATAAAGTCGCAAAACTGCTCGGTATCCCCTACCCTGGCGGACCAAAAATTTCCAAACTTGCAGATACAGGCGATGCGACCAAAATCGAATTCCCCCGTCCGATGGAACATTCCCACGATTTCGATATGAGTTTTTCCGGTCTCAAAACTGCAGTACTCTATTGGCTGAATGATCACCCGATTACCACTGAAAATCCAAGATTTGAAAATGAAGAAGGCTCCTTCATGATCGAGGACGTATGTGCAAGTGTTCAGTCGGCAATTACCGATGTGTTGATGTCGAAGACAGCAGCCGCGATTAGGAAACACAATCCCAAGACGCTTATTCTCGCAGGTGGGGTGTCTGCAAATAAAAAACTCCGAGGAGAACTCGAAGCGCTTGCAAAAAAACAAGATATTGAATTTCGCTTACCTGAACTTCCTTACACTACCGACAATGCAGCGATGATCGCCGTTGCAGGATACCATCGCTATCATGCTAAAAAAACACTTGATTGGAAAGATATTACTGCTGATCCGCAATCTTCATTGTACGTTCAAAACTAATTCAGTACGTTCCCTCCCCTCTTAGGGGAGGGACAGGGAGGGGTTGGATTCCGAAGAATCAAATGGCCATATTTGTCAGAATGTATGTAGTCCTCTGAAGAGAGGCACAAATTCTCCCTTTTTCAGCAAACCATTGTTTATTCCAAAGAAATAATCTGTATACCCTTTTCTTTTATATCTTCAAGAGGCCAAAATAATTCATCTATGTTAAATCGGTCAACATAAGTGACTTTCTTCTCAATTTTTCTCCCAGTCAATCGTCTCGTCTCTGGATCATGTTCTTCAAGAATCAGTGTATCGCCTTCGTTAATTTCAAAATCATTCAAACGTAACTCTGATTTCTTTTTGCCATAAAGGATGGCATTAAAATATTCAGGTGAAATTTTCTTTTGTATAATTGCCATATTTTTTACGTAAAAAATAAAAATAATCTATCCAACTACGCTCACCGCTCCCTCACCAAAAATCCCCCGCAACTGCTCAAGCATCTCTTCACTCGGTTCAGCTAAAAATGGCGTCTTGATATTCCCTCCTGCGACGTGAATCAGCACCTGATGCGATCCTGGATTGTTTCCCAGAATTTTTTTAATAGTTTCGGCATGCGTTTTGAGTGATTCCTTGTCTGTCGCAATGATGATCTGTGGCACGACAGATTTTTCAGGCTCAGGTGCATATGAGACGGAGCCGCCCGATGCAAGCGACAAATACTGTGACACTTCGCGTACATTCTGCCGTGTGAGTACATACGCTTTTTCGACAAAAATTTTATTTTCTCCATCTTCTTTGGGAGTTTTACCGACCACACACACAATATTCCCCTCTTTCCAAACATCCTTTGTCGTCTCATACGTTTTAGGGAACACCAATAATTCCATCATACCCGTAGTATCTTCAATCGACACAAACATCATAATAGATCCTTTCTTGGTAATCATTTTCTTGAGCGTAGCTACTACGCCGCCAGCCACTACCCAAGTATCGCGAGCCATAGATTCTACTTCCGCCAGATAGGTAATTTTTCCTTTCATCTGAGCTTCATAGTACGCAAAGGGATGTGAAGAAAGGTATACTCCAAGTAGATTTTTCTCCCATTTCAATTTCTGGTCCAGAGACGCATTCGGAGCGTCTCTGAGGGTGACTTTCGCATCAAGCGCGATACTCGTGCCGGAAAACAGAGAATTCTGATTCGTCGTTTTCTTTTCACGATGCTGTCGTAAGTATCCCAAAATATTTTCACTATTTGTAAGAAGCAATCCGCGGTCAAATCCGAAGGTATCGAGCGCTCCGGCCTGTGCGAGACTCTCAAGCGATTTCTTGTTCAAATCCTTATCATCGATCCGTTCGAGCAAATTTTCAAGACTGGTATATTTGCCATTCGACTTGCGTTCCTGATAAATCACTTCGCAAATGTGCTCTCCGACATTCTTGATCGCGGTCAACCCGAATCGGATACGCCCTTTTTCTCCGGGTTTTGATACCATGGCAAATGAACGGAAACTTTCATTCACGTCAGGTGGTAACACTTCGATTCCGATACGACGACATTCCCCGACAATCTGTGCGATCTTATCATTATCACCTGATTCAGCCTGAAGCACGGCAGTCATGTACTGCACCGGGTAGTGAGCCTTCATATATGCGGTCTGGTATGCGACGATCCCGTAACTTGCCGCGTGCGCCTTATTGAATCCATACGCAGCAAACGGTTCGATCGCGCGCCACAACTCATCAATCTTTTCCTGCTTCAATTTGCCATACTCTTTGCAGCCTTTATAAAACTTTTCTTTCTGTTTTGCCATTTCTTCCGGAATTTTCTTACCCATGGCTTTGCGGAATTTATCCGCTTCCATCCAGTCGTACCCCGCGAGTTCAATGGCAGTGAGCATTACGTCATCCTGATACACGAGAAGTCCGTATGAAGCGCCAAGAATCTTCTCAAGACGAGGATCCGGATAGGTAACGGTATCTGGGTTGTATTTTCGTTTAATATATTCCGGAATCGATTCCATCGGACCCGGACGGTACAAAGCAACCATCGCCATGATGTCGTCGATACGGTTCGGCTTCAATTCCTTGACCCAGCGTGTCATTCCCGATCCCCCGAGCTGGAAGGTTCCCATAGTCTCCCCTCGTGCGAGCATGTCGAACGTGGTCTTGTCATCAAGGGGTAAATTATAAATGTCCACCTTCTCGCCGGTGGTTTTTTCGACGATCACGACCGCATTTCCGAGGATAGCAAGGTTTCTGATTCCGAGAAAGTCATTTTTAAGAACACCGGCTGTCTCGACCGCTTTCATCTCATATTGTGTCGTAATTTTTTCTCCTCCGGTTTCACGCTGGATTGGGGTGAAATCCGTAAGCGGAGTCGGCGAGATCACGACACCTGCCGCATGGATCGACGTATGACGCGCGCATCCTTCCACCTTTTGCGCGAGATCGAGAAGACGCTTGACCTCGGGATTCGTATCATAAATCTTTTTCAAATCCGGTTCTTCCTTGAGCGCACGTTCGATCGTCATGGGGAAACCCTGTGCGCCCTGTGGAATGAGTTTTGCCACCTGATCACAAAAACTGTAAGAAAACCCGAGCGCTCGACCCACGTCGCGTACACTTGCTCGAGCCGCCATCGTTCCAAATGTGATAATCTGCGCCACCCGATCCGCACCATATTTCTTAGTGACATATTCGATCATCTCTTCGCGACGGTCGTCGGCAAAGTCAGTATCGATATCAGGAGCCGACGGTCGGAACGGGTTCAAGAATCGTTCAAACGGAAGTTTGAATCGCATCGGGTCAACCGTCGTGATTCCGAGAACATAGGACACAAGTGACCCTGCAGCTGAACCTCGAGTAGATTCCACAATACCTACTTTTTTCGCATATCCCACATAATCAGCCACGCACAAAAAGTACGGCGAATATCCTTTCGTCTTGATGATATCAAGTTCATATTCAATACGATTAGTGATTTCTTCGGTTACCGGATTATAAAAATTCCCGACACATCGATATGCTTCATCGCGCAAGTGCTCATCATAGGTTTTTCCTGCCGGCACCTCAATCGGTGCAAAATGCCACACATTAAGCGGAATCTGGATATCCACCCGATCGGCAATCTTGAGAGTATTTTCAATCGCTTCAGGAACATGACGAAAACGGGAAATGATGTCATCTCCCAGATTGAGCGAGCGGTCCACCTGCCGGTAATCCTCTCGATTGGTATACTCCACCTTCCACCCTTCGGAAATACAACGCAAAATATCCTGAGCCTCGGCATCATCAGGATTGAGATAATGCACATCACGCGTGACGACGAGTCCGACACTGGTTTCCTTTGCAAGTGAAATCAATGCGGTATTTACCTGCAGCTGCCCCTGAACCCCTGGATGATCCTGAAGTTCAAGAAAAAAATTATTCGCGCCGAAAATATCAACGTATTCTGCAATCACTCGACGCGCGTCATCCATTTTATCTTTCAAAATGAGTTGAGGAATCTCTCCCTGAATCGAACCGGATAGTGCGATGACACCCCTACCCATCTTCCGGAGTAATTCCTTATCAATCCGCGGTTTGCCATTAAAAAAACCGTCAAGATGCCCAATCGAGGACATACGCATGAGGTTCTGATATCCTTCAAAATTCTCTGCAAGTAAAATCAGACGATACAATTCCTTGTCGGCCTCAGGATCCTTGTCCGTCAATTTTCGAGGTGCGATATATGCCTCAAAACCGATAATCGGCTTGATCTCGTTTTCAAGACACGCCTGATAAAATTCAATTGCCCCATACATGCTTCCATAGTCGGTTAATGCAAGAGCGGTAAAGCCTTGCTTCTTAGCAGCCTTAACCAGAGCTTTTGGTTTTGCAAGCCCATTAAGAAGAGAATAGTGAGAATGCACGTGTAGATGGACAAAATTAGACATACCGAAGTATAGGCTATAATACTAGGTAAAAAACAGTCTGTCTAGTTTAAGAAAATACAAAAATAGACCCTAGAAAGGTCTATTTTGACTTACTTAGTAAGCTCACCCGGCATTTCTTCGAGGGTAACCTCCACTTCTTTTTCTTCAGTATTATGAAGTACGGTTACGGTAATAGTGTCGCCAATTGCATATTTGAGAATAAATTGAGAAAGAGAATCTCGATCTTCGATTTTTTCACCGTTTATAGCAACAATAATATCATTCTCGACAATTCCTGCTTTCTCAGCTGGCGAACCAGGCAGGACCGCAACGTCAGCCGGTGTAGCTCCCTGTTGCACCAAAACCCCATAGGTAACAGGAAGATTGTATTCTTTGGCGAATCGAGGTGTGATGGGTACATACCGTATTCCAAGCCATGGACGAAGCAATCTCCCTTCTTTTTCAACAATTTCAATGGTCTTTCGAACACTATTAATCGGAATTGCAAATCCGAGAAGTTGTCCGCTCTCAGAAACTGCAGTATTAATTCCAACTACTTTGCCGGACAAGTCAAGCAAAGGGCCCCCGGAATTTCCCGGATTAATAGCAGCGTCAGTCTGGATTGCACCCTCAAGCACCTCGACAAGACCTCGCCCATCTCCCGCCTCGACCCGTCGTCCAATACCACTTATCACACCTTTGGTAAGAGTGTTTCCATACTCCGCAAGCGCATTCCCGATCGCAAGTACTGTCTGTCCGATTTTAAGAGTATCAGAGTCACCAAGCTTGAGTGTGGGTAAATTATTTGCTTCAATTTTGACAAGTGCCACATCCATGACCGGATCTTTTGCAACAACAGTGATGGGATGGCGAGTTCCGTCATGCAAAACAGCGGTGTAGACAGCATCCTCATCCGCAATCACATGTCGATTAGTAACAACAAGACCATCGGGAGAGATAATGAATCCACTTCCCCCGCCAATTTGGTGCAATTGAGAAGATGTGCCGTCAGTTGAAGAAGAATTCTTGCTATCAGATATGTCGAGGTATGGCGGCAATAATCCAATAAAATCATCAAAAAAAATGTCGCGTGCACTGCGAGGTCCGAGCTGTTTTTCAATAATGATACTTACCACCGCAGGATTTGCAACTTCAGCAAGATGAATGACACTTGTTTCTTCGCTATCAAAAACAGTGCGCTCAACCACACCAGAAATCGAAAGTTCAGGCAGGAGTCTGAGATACGAAAATAGAAAAAAAGAAAAAACACTTCCTACCAACCCAGCGACGAATCCGATGAATATGATTTTGAATAAAAAACGATGGGAAATATGTTCATGAGACATAGAAAAAAGACCGACAAAACCTAAAAAAATTAAGAAAAACGATAGCCGAACGTGTGGAGATCGACAATTCCATCTACCACTTCGACACCTTCGGATTCCAAAATTTCTATCTTGCGTGGAAGGCCAAACGCATAGCCGGTAATCTTCCCAGTACTCCCGACCACCCGATGACAGGGAATGCGAGGTGCATGCGGATTGCGATTGAGAGCACCACCAACCGCACGAGAGCCGTGAGGAATACCGATATATCGAGCAAGTTCCCCGTACGTGGTGACCTTCCCCTCTGGAATAAGAGTTAGCGCAGCGTATACACGTTCCTCAAACAGAGTTAAAGTGCGCATAAGTATTACTGCTTTTGCGATTGAAATATTTCAAGATAGTTCTGCCAATGCTCTAACGCACCATTCACAAATTCGCCGTTTCTGGATAAAAAGTCAGAAATAAAAAATACACCCACAATAAGTGGCAAAAGGATCAAAAACAACCGAAGATAACTTCCAATAGTCATCCATGTAAGCCTCCGTTGAATTTTTCTATTTTGATGATAAATAACCTGAGACCACTTAATATTCTTTTCAAGAAGTTCACGGAGATCCGGGGATTTCGCATCAGAAGATACAGGTAAGACAGGCGCATCGTGTAGAGGAACCGGAGAATTTTTTGGAGCATCATGCGGTGCGCCAGAATGCGAGTGAGAAGAAGTGTGTGAGGTGGTCATACCACAAAAAAATTAAGCTAATTGACCTAAGTATACTAATTATTCTAAAAGAAACAAACAAGACATCTTCTTTTCTACAACTACCTCCCTCCTTCCAAATCCCGTACTTCCTTCTGAAACTTTTTAACATCTTCAAAAGCTCGATAAATGGAGGCAAACCTAATATAGGCTACTTTATCAAATCTACGCAAATGTGTCATTACAATATCCCCAATCTCCGTACTCGGTATCTCTTTTCGATTTTTTTTCTGGATCTTACGTTCAATCGAGTGGATCATTTTGTCAAAATTCTCCTGTATGTAGGGTCGTTTGGTCAACGAATGCAGTATACCGGATTCAAGTTTTTTACGCGAATATGTCTCTCTACGGCCATCATTTTTGATAACGGTAATATCAAGAAGTTCCATTTCCTCCATGGTGGAAAAACGGTACTGACATTTCACGCACTCACGCCTACGGCGAATTGCATATCCTTCATGAGTCAGACGCGAATCGACAACTTTACTATCTTTTGAGTGGCACACGGGACAATGCATAGAAAAGTCGTAAAGACAAAAGTCTATAAAGCCAAACGCCAGAGAAAGAAAAAAATCAATTTTCTAATCTTTGTATATACTTTAGACGTTATGACTTTCGGCTAAAAACTTACATCCCCATCTTTTTTCGGAGAAATGTTGGAATTTCCAAATCTTCTTCAGAGGAATCGTCCGCTTGCTTTCGTGGCTGGGATGGTGCAGGAGGGGTATTTCGAGAAGGCTCTGGTGGAACTGATTTTTTGGTAAACGACCCACGTGGTTCTGGCGCCGTAACAGGCACATCTTCTTCTACCGCAACGTCTTGAGTCTTTTTAGTGAACAATCCGGATTTAATACCAAATGGACGAGCGGTGAACACATCAAGACCTGGATCAGAACTCTGTTCAAGAGTTACTTTCGATTCACGTTCAATAGGTGAAAAATCTAATTGATCGAACCCGGTTGCAACCACAGTGACCCGAACATCTTCTCCCATACGTTCATCGACAACTGCTCCAAAAATAACTTTTACATTCTCATCAGCGGAGCTCGTAATAACTTTCGCAGCATCAGCGACTTCTTGCATACCAAGACCAGGACCCCCGGTAATAGTAAAGAGAATTCCACGCGCACCATCAATTGAAATTTCAAGCAAAGGACTAGAAATCGCAGACTTAGCAGCTTCGACTGCTCGATTATCTCCCGTACCAATCCCAATACCCATGAGTGCCGATCCGGTATTGCTCATAATCGTCTTCACGTCAGCGAAGTCGACATTGATAAGCCCAGGAACAGTAACTAATTCTGAAATTCCCTGAACCCCTTGACGCAACACATCATCAACAATTTTAAACGCATCAAGAAGGGATGTTTTTTTATCGATAATCTGAAGAATCCGATCATTGGGAATAGTAATGATTGTGTCAACATGTTTGGTCAATTGGGCGTGCGCCTCTTCCGCAATCGATTTACGTTGTGGACCCTCGAATGAAAAAGGTTTGGTAACCACTGCAACCGTAAGGATTCCCATATCTTGCGCAATAGAAGCAACAATCGGTGCAGCTCCTGAACCAGTTCCCCCACCCAATCCACAGGTAATAAAAATCATGTCCGTATCTTTGAGTGCCTCCCTGATTTCATTTTGAGACTCTTCAGCACTTCGTTTACCAAGTTCAGGGTTCATGCCCGCTCCAAGTCCTCGTGTGATCGTCCGACCGATATGAATCTTTTTTGCAGCAGGGTTATGATGGAGTGCTTGTACGTCAGTATTAAACGCTAAAAACTCAACACCTCGAATGTTGCTTTCAACCATTCGTGCAATTGCGCTTCCACCTGAACCACCTACTCCCACTACTTTTATTTTTGCAAATGTTTCAATATCTGGTTTTACTTGAGGCATACACGTCTGTTAATGAGTACTTTTTGTATTCAAATTTGCTATATCTGAACAAGTATACTACGAATACGGTATAAGTGTAAAGTCAAAAGTCTATAAAGCCAAAAATTAAGAACTTAAAAATACACGTGATTCACATGTATTTTGTTTTTGCAAACGCTATAACTTCCGACTTTCGACTTTCGACTAATCTACGGTACTAAATTCTTAAATATCGTTTTTATTTTGTCAGCAACTTTTCCACCAATATTAATCGAAGGAGCACGTCTCCCAGGGGACTGAGTAAACGCACTTCCCCACTTCACAAGCCCGATCGCAGGCACAAAGGCAATATCATTTACTTTATCAGTAATACTCTCAACACCGAGAGGATAACCGATTTGTGATGGAAGAGCAAGCACCTCTTTTGCACAATCAGTAAGCCCTTGTATTTTCGCTCCACCTCCCACAAACAAAGCACCTGCCGGGAGCATCTGACTGCGTCCGATTGAGGACAATTCATCATCGACTTTCTCAAGTATCTCAGAAACCCGAGCTTCAATAATCTGAGCAATATAATATCGCGAGACGATTTCAGATTGAGAAGCACCTGATTCAAATAAATCAACAGTATCTTTTTTGCTCAATTTTTTACTAATACATTCACCATAATCGCATTTGACTTTTTCAGCAATATCAATAGATGTTCTGAGCCCAAGAGCCAAATCATTGGTAATGTGCGAAGACCCAATCGGAATAACTGCACTATGGATCACATCTCCATCTTCATATACCACAATACTAGTGGTTGGTCCTCCAATATTAATGACCACACAACCGAGTTCTTTTTGTCGGGATGTAGCCACGACCTCGCCCGAAGCAAGAATCGAAAGTACAAAATCATCGATGTCTACCCCTGCCCGATATACAACTTTACTCAAATTTTTGATATGAGATGAGACACTATGAATAATTTTTGTATCCACCTCAAGTCGCATACCCGTCATGCCGATAGGATCTTTGATGCCAATTTGGGTATCAACCGAATAGGTACGAGGAAGTACATGAAGAATTTCATAATTAAGAGGGGTTGCAATATTTTTTGCCGCCTCAACCGCCCGTTCGATATCGTCTTCGGTAATCTCACTATTTGCTCGAGAAACTGCGATGATACCTTTACTTTCCTGAGCAATAATCTGTGTACCAGAGACGCCTACCCATACATGCTCGATCGGGAGTCCTACAATCTTTTCCGCATGTTCCAGTGCTCCCGAAACCGATGATACTGCGTCTTCAATACTACCAATCTGTCCTTTTTGGATTCCTTCAGAAGAAACTTCTGAAGCACCAATCAGTTGCAAATCAGAACTCATATCTCGGGATGAAGTAAGCTGTCCAACAGCAACACGAACGGCAGTCGATCCGACATCGAGACCTACGATCAATTCGGTATGTACTTTTGCACGTGCCATAGATAGTTCTAAAAGTAATGCCAAGATAGTATACCATTTTTATGGTAACAGCTCAACAATATAAGGAAAAAAGATAATAGTACCTACGACGATCGAGCCAAGAGCCGCAATCCCAACCGCACCAGCCATAATATCCTTTACGGATTTCACCTGCGGACTCAGCCGAGGCTTAAGCAAATCAAGAAACATCTCAATCGTAGTGTTAAGCAATTCAAGCACGAGTACAAATGCAATCATCATGGCAAGAATAATCTTCTCATACGATCTCATCTGAAGGACAAAGGACGCAATAAACACTAATAGGCCGACAAAACACTGGATACGAAAATTACGCTCATGTTGGAAAACATACACAATGCCTTTTGAGGCAAAACTTACGCTTTTGTCAAATCGCATATACCACTACAATAACTGATTAAGTAATTTTTCCTGAAGCCCAAACATTCGTTTTGCGCCTGAGGAAGTTTCGTGATCATAACCTAAAATATGCAAAATTCCATGGACAAGCATACGAATAAACTCTTCTTTGGGCGAGACGGAAAATCGTCGTGACTGGCGGATAATCTGGGGCACGGAAATAAAAATATCTCCTAATTCATGTCCATCGGTAAATGCTGACTCCCCCTCCTCCAAACCAAAAGACAGCACATCAGTCGTCTGATTCTTACCGCGATAGTGAAAATTCAAACGCTTCATTCGTGTATCTCCAATACAATGCACCGTCAGCGAACCTGAGACCTTGAGATATTGCAGCACCCTAAGAGCCACATGTTCTACCTGCGCAAGTGACAAAGGCATCTTGGTAACTGTCCGAAACACGAGACATTCATTCTCTGAACGCATAGAAATTATGTAGAAGTGGTACTGGAAGAAACTATTTCATCATCTGAAGAAGTTGTAGTGATAGGGAGGGTTTCAATTTGCTGCTGTTCGGGTAGCTGGGCCGAGGTCTGCGATGGTCTAAAGCTCTGATACATCATTTCAAAAGTCGTCCGAAACGGAACCGGCGCACGAGAGTCAGACTGATGATACAATAATGTAAAAACATACAAATCAGTAGAAAAATATGCCACCAAATTATCACTACGTCGAAAACCTTGTGTACCAAACCGATTAGTAAACGGTGACAAAGAGCCAAACTGTTCTCCCGAAGCATTTAATTGAAACCAATCCGCAAAGGTACTATTTGCAGCTTTAGGAAATACACGCACCTCAACATATTCCCCGGTTATGGCACTAAACAATACCTGACGCGCCTCAGGATCAACAGCACCCTGCTGCCACTGCATCGGATAATAGATACGATATCCTGAAAATTGATTGATATACTCTCGGACCAACCCCGAGTCGATAATCCTAACTGGTGCGAATCCGCGTGGATTATACAAATTTGTAACCTCAAGTCCATCATAATACCCATCTTCATCAGTATCCCACCCGCCACTATCAGTACCATACAAGACTTCTTCGATATCAGTCACTCGATCAAGATCAATATCAGCAGTAGTGCCCAAATTTACCGGGGGGAATTCAAGAAAATTTGTTGTGAGAGAAGAAGTGCTAGTCACACCACCCGAAGTTGATGTGGTAGACGAGGCAGATGAGACTGTTGACGAAACCATAATTATCGATGTGGTAGTACTGAGCGTGGTAGTAGGTGCTGAAGTAACGATGGTTGAAGTAGACGTAGACGTTATCACATTCTCACGTGCAGACAAATACTGAATAACAAAATAAGCAGATGCTCCTCCGACCACAATAATTCCCACAATGACAACTATCCAAATCAATTTAGACACAGGAACAGGTGTTACCGGTTCAGTAAACTGGCTCGGACGAGGAGAAGTAGTGGCAGCAGGAGTAACAGTTCGATCTGAAACAATTCCTGTACTTTTGGAAGTAGGTAGTGTTTCATAAATAACAGGATTATTCCCACCATAAAAAATATCAGGAATTTTCTGAATATCAAGAGATTCCCGTGCAGACACACCTTCAGAAAGTACAGTAGATTTTGACCTGAATAATCCCATAGGAATAATTCCTCTGATTATGGGGTCGTGGTCGAAGTCTGAGGAGTGGTCGTGGGTGGCTCAAACAACTTACCAGTACCAAGTGGATTATACCCATTTCGAATTTCGACCGAATCACTATATCCATCAAAATCAGAATCAGCCGCAAGTGGATTAGTCTTCCAAATCAACACCTCATCACCGTCCGAGAGTTCATCCCCATCTGTATCCCAATTCAATGTATCCGTGCCATATCGCGCCTCATCCACATCAATAATACCATCACTATCGGTATCAGCAGGTTCTCCAAACAGGATGCTATTTTCAGCATTTGTAGATGTATTCGGCCCGATAATGGTTTGGGTATTGGGAGTAGTGTCAGTCGAAGTTACAGGTGTCTCGACAATACTGCCAGTATTGACAGTTCCACCGGTTGAAAAATTATTTTCACTAATATCAGTCTTAATATATCGGGTATAAATAGAAAAACTACCAAATCCAAGAAGTGCAATTACCAAAATAATTGCAATAAATACAAAGATCTTCCGAGCACTAAAAGGAGCTTCTTGTGCTGCTTGCCCCATACCTTGAAGAGCTCCCTGTTGCTCTTCCTGAAGAAACGGAGAAGAAGGCGTCTGGAGAGTATAAGTTGAAGGAGCTTGCGGAACAGGAGTCGGTACTGTTTGGACATGCTCAGGAACTCTCAATTCGCTTACGGCCGAAGTTTTTGGTTTCAAAACCCCTGCATCAAGGGCAGAATTCTGAGAAACAGTCGGTTCGACAGGAGTGGATACAGGAGAAGAGGTATCAGTGGGCTCAAAAATATCTTCCGGTTCTCCAAGCGGAAGATTATTGGGAGTGTTCCCGGTTTTAGGTGGCTGTACATCATCAAACATAGAACATTGAAATTAAAGTATAGTTGATACATGAATAAAATTCTCCTACTTCACCAAAGGATCATAGCCTTGAATAATCTCAAGTCCGTCAGAAAATCCATCGCCATCAGTATCAGGATTAGTGGGGTCAGTTTTGTATACTTCAATTTCAAGCTTATCCAAAACAGTGTCCCCATCAGTATCAGACTCAGTAAGACTGGTTCCGTATACCTCTTCGTCAGTATTCGAAATACCATCTCCATCCTGATCAGTATAATACCATTCCGGTATCTCTATAGGCTGATTAGCAATCTCTTCGGCAGGAGCTGAACGTATAGAATACCACCAAATACCCCCACCCAAAAAGATGATAAGCACCATCAAAGCGATCGCACTAATTAAAACATTCTTTGACATATACTAGATCAATAAAGTACGGACAGTATAACACATTCATTATACGAATGAGTAATACTTAAAAATCTTAAATCACTTTTCTTGTTTTACTGTAACCCAAGTTCCAATCTGTTGCCCATCTACTCCAGGGGCATACACTCTAAACGTCCCATCAGGTCTATTTTGGCCTGCTGGGAGTGGGTCTGCAGTAATAGTGATAGTTCCATTGCCAGATGCAGGAAATAGTATTGCCTCAGTTCCAGTCAAGCCTGTCGAATTTGCAGAATTTCGACTTAAAGAAAACCACCCCTCTGCTTCCAGCATCCCCCAATTCATATCAGTCCTCACAGAAATAGACGCCTGACCTCCTGCAGGAGGTATTTTGACATACCCGACTGATGGCACTCCTACATAAAAGTAATGTTGTGTGATAGCTGTCTGTTTGTAGTTAGTTTGATCCGCAACATCGAAATACAAGGTACCGTTTCGAGACCCTTGAGTAGGGTTAGCCTCATAAGAAACAGTTATAATTGCATTACCCGTACCACTACTCGGAGTTACGCTTGTAATCCATGGTGTATTTTCCGAGACCTTCCACGGCACATTTGAGGTAACATTGACCAGTACTGTACTTGTGACAACATGTGCAGAAACATTAGGCGCGGTGAAGACTACCGGCTGTTGAGTCACTTGTATAGTTTTGGTTACTCCAGCTGCATTTACGGTAATTACCCCCGTGCGTTGACTTCCAGAAGTATTGGTTGAGTAGTTAATCACTACTCCAGCTGCACCTTTTGAAGCGGTAAACCAGTTCTGAGCACCTGAAGTGTAAGTAATATTTGAAATGGTCCAATCAGCATTTGAATTGACACCAACAAGATACGGCAAAGCCACCGAAGGAGATAGATACAATTTATTTGGACCAAGGGTGACTGAAGTGGACGACACGGTAAGACTCACCGCAGGCTGACTTACAATAAATGAATCTGCAGGTAACGACTGTCCTGTAATAGTAAATGATAGTGAACCTTGTTCTTGAGAATTAGTATTGCCGGTGCCATATCTTAATTCAACAGCTTGATTTCCAGTACCCTGATTCGGTACTGCTTCAAGCCAATTCATGCTTTCGGTGATAGTCCATGATGCATTTGAAGTCACATCGACCCACAATGAGCTCGTAGTGGATTTCAATGTTGTAGAATCACGAGGAGTGGCAGTCAAAGCACTTTGGGGCTTCTGGTTTACCGTAATAGACGCTGGAGAAAATGATCCGGAAGTGGGACGGACAATAATTGTTCCCGACCTCAATACACCCGTAGAATTCATAGAAAGATTGAATCGAACACTACCGGAACCGCTACCACTTAAACTCGATGGAGTTGTAATTGTAATAAATGAACTCGGATCATTTTTTTCAACAACCCAATCAACCGTTGAATTAACCTGTATGGTCGCACCATTCACCCCGCCATATCCAAAATCATTAAAGGATGTTGGTGAAACCTCAAACACATGAGCCAGGGCCTGTGATTGTCTCACCGTGAGATATACTGTCGGAACTCCTACACCAGTAATTTCAATAGTTCCTGTACGCAAAGTTTGATTAGGATTGGTAGAATAAGTAAACGAAACTGTCCGATCACCCGAACCTGCTCGATTGGATGGATTGGTAATCGTAATCCATGACGGAACACTACCGATATTCCAAGATACATTTGAACCAAGAGTAAAGGATGCCGTACCTGTGACCGTACCCACTGATAACGGATTTATGCTCAAAATCTGAAGATATGGATCAGGCTGTGTCGGCGTAGTTGGCGTCGTACCAGCTTGGGAAATAGAAATATTCGCCTGCGCACCATCTGCATCTCGACGCAACACGACTGACTCCGAGGGACGAGAATTTTGCGACGTGTTTGCGGCATAGCTAACGGTGATGGTCCGACCACTTGCACTTGTAGACGGATTCACCGACGTAACCCATGATGGTTGTGAAACAACTCTCCAGGTACTGTCGGATGTAATCTGAGACTGCACCGATCCTGCGACCGCTTCCACACTAAAGCTGTTCGGTGAGGCGGTGAAAGGAGCACCGGGCGTTACTTCACCAAATCCAGCAGTAGTACTCACCCCCAGCTGAGTCAAGGTAATACTCTTTGAAATTCCACCACCAACCTTCTGTACAACAATTTCTCCATTTCGAGAGTCAAGACCTGTATTAGAACCATACGTGATACTGACTGACTGCCCGCCAGTCCCGCTAGATGGCTGTATAAGAGTTACCCACGAAGGTTGAGATATGACCTGCCAATCAATGTTCGAAATAATCTCTGTTGATGTAACACCCGCAGAAGATGTCAGTGTAAAGGTGTTGGGGAAAATATTTAAAAGATTGGAAGAAAGTGGAATCGAACCAAGCTCACACCGTGTAGTATCCTCAGGCATACCTACGCGCACCTCACACTCATCAGTAACAATCTTGCCATGTGGAGCTCCAACAATCGGTACTACGTCATACCCGATACCAAGCGCAGCACCACTCGAAGGTGTTCGCACCTTCAAATTAAAGGCATGCCAATACCGGGCCATTGGATTGGCACTTGGTATCGCATTTTTAAACACGAACGACCGCGTGGGTTTATAAATCGAATATTCCGGCACCTGTCCTACATGATGCTCGTACACATCAACCCACAACTCATAATCTTTCAATTGATTAACCGGACCATTAGGTGACGAAACATAAAACCCAATAGAATTAAGTGGCATCAACTGGGAAGTTCGAAAGGTAAATGCCTGCACACCTTGTGATGTCGAAGTGGGATTGAGAATCTTATGAATCCACACATTCCCGACCTGAACACAATTAGTCGGTAGATAATAACCCTGCGCATCTTTTGTCATCTCCCCACACCAGGTTGTTCCGCCCGAAGTGGAGGTTGAAATATAGCTGATAGTATTGTTAGGTCGGCCATTATCCTGGTACATGTTTCCGGTAAAAAGCGCATTCCCATTTTTCTTCCAACGTACCACCACACGAATCTGATTTTCTGGAACGGCAGGAGACATCACGACTTCATTAGTGACAGATCCAGCCTGTCCGGACACAGGATAATCAAACAAATCCGCAAGACCCTGAGTAACTACTGCAACTGGCGTAAGCCCATTAGTCGTACCTGTTTTTGATTCACTAATATGATTCTTATTAAAAAGAAGTACATATTCCCCATTGCACATAGGGCTAGTTTCAAGACCACGATCATTGATCGGCTGATAGTTTTGATCAATAAGAAGAGTGTATGGTTCAAACGGATCAATATAGGTATTAGCTGCGGGAGTACGATAATTGATTTTCCGATACCCTAGCCAGTCAAGTGTATATGCAGAGCCTGAGGTTTTCTTTCGATATAAATCCACATACCCGATAATCGGTGTATAGGGAGATTTTCCAGGTTGTGTCATGGGATTCAAAATCGAAACCCGTGGATTTGGTAAAGAAGGACCAGTGCCGCACGAAACACACCGATCATCGTCCAAAAATTGACATGAATTTAAACAGGTAAACACTCCCTTATCTGGACATTGTTGGACCACTCCATTTGCACCATATACCGAAGTCCCCAAATAATCACATCGTTCAGAAACTCCTGGACTAATCTGATCTATCCTTCCATTCCCACAATATGCAGTTGCTTCAAGTGT
>CAZNAO010000006.1:0-32413 GCA_964571295.1 uncultured Gammaproteobacteria bacterium
ACTCTGTAAAACTACCCAACCACAAGACGGGTAGTTTTGGTATAAAATAAAAAAACCATCTTGGCTTAAGTGGTTTGCAGGTGCTATGAGAATGTCTAGACAGAGGACGTGCCGCGCACGCCCTCTGCTCCCTTTTCAGGGCGAGAAGAATATCGTATTGCACCCGAAATTTTCGGGCGACACGAATATCCGTTCACCACACTCATCAAAGACGAGGATGTGGGGGAGAAGTTCGATCTCACGCCACACATCAATGTCGGTGAGTGGGTAGTACTGGTCACATTCATCATCAGGATCGTAGATGTCAACGTAGAGTCCGTTCGCACAGATGGGTTGAAAGGGGAGATACAGTAGAGAGGGGAGCGCGTCGGAGTGGACAATGTTTTGACCGTCGGTATCGGTCATGATGTAGTCGACACGGTCTCCTTGTTGTGTGGGAAGCCGTGAGAACGTCGAGACGTGGATATACTCCAGTGTGAAGACACAGGTGCCGGAGATGCATTCATCCCGGGTCCCTATATCCCAGTCGACACAGTCCCGATTGCTACTACATCCTTTGGGGAAGATGCAGCCTACCTCAGGGTCACATACGTTATTGAGCGTAGCCGGGTCGAAATCAAAACAGATGATTCGGTCGTTGGCGCACCTCTGGTCGAGACATCGATCAGCCGTGCATGCGTTCACGTCGTCGCAGTCCACGTCAGTGGTGCATGATTTGGCCGGTACACACCTGTATGAATCGAAGTCGCACGTGAATCCCGGGCGACACTGTTCATCTTTGGTACATTCGTTGATATCCCAGTGGATGCATCCGGTGCTTGGATTACAGTCGTCGCGTGTCAGGGGGTTCTGGTCGTCACATGAAAGTAGTGGTGCCAGATAACATGATCCGTACCAGCAGGTCTCGACACCATTGCAGACGTTGCTGTCATGACAGTCCGCATCTTTCGTACAGGGCATGGGGTAAGACACACACAATCCTCCATCAGAACAGTAGTAGGTGCCGGCAGGTTCCGAGTTGATACACTGTTGGTCACTGGTACATGGTCTGAATTGAGAGATCGGAGGATTGGTGACCCTCGTGTCACTGGTGAGGGATGAATCAGGGTCTGTGAACGTGTCGATACCGCTATCTTCATGCACGCTCGTGTCAGTCGCCGTCGTCGGGTCGGAGCTGTGAGAGGTGTCAGAGTTGGGTAGTGTGGTGCCGTACCGCGGTTCAGCGAGACAGCCATTCAGGACTGCTACAGGAGCCATCACGAGAATGGCAATCATGAGTGAAGTGATGCGGGACATTCCTGGTTCTCCTTGGTTTGTATGAATGTGGTGATTGGAAAGAGCGTACACTAGGAACTTCCTAGCGTATCGTGAGAGTGGTAGGTAGTACTACCACATTCATGATACGTTATGAAAAAAGTAACTTAGCTAGCACTTTCATTATTTGGGTTTGTACTATGTTTGTCAATCGAAATCGAGGTATCGGTAGACGGGGTGTCAGGTGGTTTTTTGATCACGGCTTTTGTACTCGGTGAATAAAGGGTGTTCGAGATTTTCCAGCGATCCACAAATTGCCCGATACCATGTTTTTCGGACTTATGTTTGACCGTGATTTTCCGCTGTGACCATTTGACGAGGCTTTCAAAGTTGATTTTGTATCGGCCACCGACGACGACATAGGTAATTTCCTGATCTCGGATAGCGCGTCGAATCGTCTGTGGATTAACACCAAAAAGTCGGGCAGCCTCAGAGATAGAAACCCGAATAATTTCTTTGGAGTTTTCACTGCTTGCTGTTTGGGCAGGTATAGGCATATTTGTATACACTAGTATTAACAATTTTATGTTTTTTGTCAATAGTCGATAAGAAAGGCTTTGAGCCACATTTGTATAGACAGGTGTATACAAATATCTTCAAATTGTTATAAAAAAGCAAAAGACGATATGTTACATAAGGATATGGTGGGTCGTATATAGGGCACGCAGGCTTTATTTTTTTGCTGAGATAAGCTATACTGTGCTTTATGTAGTATAAGGGTGTGTTGTGGTAACAGGTGTAACATTTTTTTTGTTTCATCGTCTTCTATGGTGAAAGGACTTCAAACTATTCAAGAAAAGAAACTGCTGTACCGGGTCAGAGTCCATAAAGACACTGAGGCCTTTGGTAAACTCTACGATCAATACGTGCAAAAAATTTATCGTTTCGTATTCTTGAAAGTTTCACATGCTGAGGAGGCTGAAGATATTGTAAGCGAAGTGTTTCTCAAAGCCTGGAACTATCTGACGGATGTGCAGCGTGAGACCGATGCGGAAATCAAGAGTTTTAGTGGACTTATCTACACGATCGCACGCACCTCACTTATTGATTTTTTTAGAGCACGAGCGCGACGAAAAGAATGTACGATTGAAGTCCTTGAGGGAGTGGCGCATGAAGATGATGTGGAACATGCACATGACCAAAAACGTGAAATAGAAAGTGTGCTGACTCATCTTAAAAAAATGAAACGTGAGTATCAGGAAGTGATCATGCTTCGATATATCGAAGAATTGTCGATTGGGGAAATTGCTCACATTCTTGATAAAAGTGGGGCGGCAACACGAGTGCTTCTTCACCGGGCGATGAAAATACTTAAGTCGAAAGTAGAAGAAAATACATATTCCTAATGTAGTGTATGAAAACCCTCAAGGCACAATTGAGACAAGTGAGAAACCTTGAGACTCGGATCAGTCCTGATCACGGGTGGGTTTTGCGTAACCGGGAAAAATTGATGACACAAATTGCGCATACCTCAAAACAGTCGGTAGTATCATCACAAATTTCCTCATCGATAGCACACTCGGTAGGTACCTGGACAAAAATTTTTATACCTCACTCATTGGCACATTCTCTTAAACCTGCACTATCAGTAATAGCGGCACTAACCATCACGACCGTGGGATGGATTGCGAGTGCGTATGCCCAGCCGGGAGACATGTTCTGGGGCGCGAAAAATGCATTCAGCTCAGTCATTGAATCAGGTCGATTGGCGCTCGCCGGAGAAAATGAACAAGCAACTCTGAAATTAAACTATGCTTCAAAACAGGCTCATTTACTGAAGCAGGTGATTGAAACCGACAATGTCAATCCTGAAAAAAAAGCTCGATTGGTGGAAACTGCAGTTGTTACTTTTCAAAAAAAATTCGATTCAGCACAGGAAAGCCTGAACACACTTTCTCCGGAAAATGCAGCGGGATTGGTAAAAGAAGTTTCTCTCTCAACCAGAGACATCTCACAAACATTACAAGAGGCCACAGACGTAGCTGAGAGGACCGATACGATATTATTTGAAAAAATTGAAAAAACCGCAACTGATGCAACTACACAAAGTCTGGAAATGGTAGGAAATACAGTAGCAAAAAAAACTGAAGCGAATCTGGTGATTTCGCCTGAAGAAGAAGCGATCGTAAAAGAGCATATCGATAGTGCCGTAGAAACTATTGTACAAAGTGCGCTCAAGGCTCAGGATAAATTACAGATACAGTCGGGGGTCAGTTCGACCATACAGGTCAGCACAACCACATCTTCGGTAGATGGAGCTATAGCATCGACAACACTTACGGTAAGTACCACGGCAAAAACAGAAATGGTGATTGCGCTTGATGAGCAAAAAAAGACGGTAGAGACACTCAAACAAACAGACTTACTGCAAGCGATCAACACGACTAAAAATTTGGCAGAACAAGTTTCGAATGTGATCAGTCAGGTAAATAGTGGTAGTAACACCGTAACCCAGATCGTACCGATAACTACCTCCTCAACATCAACTATAACGAAAATAAATACCACAAGTACGGTCTCGACACCATCTTCAACAATGGTGACCGGCACAGCAAGTGGGCCAGCAACAGGAACTCCGGTGACAACTTCCTCATCGCAATGATATGAGACATAGCGATCGGGGAACGTTTATCTTTTCTCGATCGCTTTGCCTGATGTATGCAAAGGGGTAAAGCGTAATTGGTGTATTCAAGTAGCGCCTGTCTCTAAAATTAAGTACGGTATGGCACTTCTCGCGATAATAATGATCGTCGCCGGGGGTGCCATACAGTACTATCTGATTCTAGAATCAGATAGTTTTAGGGGCAACATGCCTGGGTTTGGCCCCCGGGCAAAAAACCACTGACCAAAAGGTCGAGTCCTGACTATATCGGGATGTCTGGTGGATTAATTAAAACTACCAAGTAGTATGACCTCGGCCACGCCGAGCGCGCATAGTACTTAGGAAAAAGGTTAAATTATGAATGATGTTCTTAAATACGGCAAGAAGCTTTTCACCGCTTCAGTTGTCGGAGTAACCGTAGCTTGGAGTATGGGCCTTGCAGCTCTCGTTCCTTCAGTTGCGTTCGCTCAGACTTCAGAATGTGACAGTCTCGAACCGGGCGATTTGTTTAAAGTGCCAGAATCAACCGCTGTATACTATCTTACAGCTGACATGAAGAAAGCTTACTTCCCACACTCGGATGTATTCCGAAGTTGGAATTTGAGCTTCGACCAGGTAAAAGTTATTTCTGGATCATGCCTTAACTCATACTTGTCAGCAAACCCAGCTGGTATCAACTACCGCCCGGGTTCACGATTGGTAAAAGTTGAAGGTTCACCAGATGTATTTGCAATTCTTCCTGGAAACAGCCTCGTGAAAGTGACGGGAGAATCAGTAGCTGCACTCTATGGCAGTAACTGGGGATCAGCACTTCGCGATGTAAGCCCTTATCACTTCCCAAACTACACCAACACCCAGACCACCTGGAGTGAGGCTAAACCTCATGACGGTCAGTTTGTGAAGAAGGCTGGAGAAACCACCGTTTACTGGGTAAAAGATGGTATGCTCCACATGGTAGATGGAACTAATGTTCCTGATGTTCGAGAAGTTTCAGCTGCAACCTTCGGCATGCTTTCAATGGCGAGTGGTTCAGTAACTGTTTCTTCAGCATACGAAAATCCAGCACAGTCCAATGGATCTGTAGTTGTACCTACTAGCGGAACGGTAACCGTTTCACTCGCAGGAAACACTCCAGCATCTACCTCAGTACCTAAGGATGGTATCCGCGTTCCATTTACGCGCATTACCTTGACTGCAGGTGACCGAGCAGCAGTAGTTGACACCGTTACGGTTCGCCGCACCGGTTTGAGCGACTCTGGTGATTTCTCAAAAGTTTGGGCAGAAAAAGATGGTCTCCGTGTATCTTCACAGCAGACTGTCGGCTCAAACGACATTGCAACTCTTACCTTCTCACCGGCTTTGACCGTGGGAGCAGGGCAGACCATTACACTTGAAATCGTTGCTTCATTGAGTGACGCAGGTGGAAATGCGGCTCTTGCGGTAACTGGCGCAACCACGTCTGGTAATGTACAGGCGTACGGTTCATTCCCAGTAACCGGTAACTTGATGCATTTCACTGACTACAGTGTTGCTACCTACACCTTCACTACTTCAAGTGACCGAACCGTTAACGTCGGAGACTCTGAAGTAGAATTGGCATCTTTCGAAATTGATCCAAGTAAGGATGTATTGTTCCGATCGATCACCCTCCGCAACAATGGAGAAGAAGATTTGCAGACTGCGGTCTCTGGTCTCTACCTCGAAGCGAATGGTGAGCGTGTTTCACAGTCAGTATCACTTGATGGTCGCTATGTGACCTTCAATTTGACCAATGGCGGATTCTTGATCGAAGATGGCGACGCTACTACCTTCTTGGTAAAGGGTGATGTCATGGTAAAAGAACGAACCAATACAAATTCACTCCAATTTGCATTCCACCGAGCTGAAGATATCTCTCTTGTAGAGAAATCAACAGGCTTTGGAGCAAAGAGTAGTGGTGTTACTTTCCCTGCAGGAATCAACGACGTTGAATTCATCTCAGGTTCCGTAACCGTAAGCAAGAAAACCACCTCTCCTTCTGACACTGAAGTGCTCAAGGGAGCTAAGGGTCTTGTTGCATTGCGCGCAAACGTGAAAGCTGATGAATCAATCAGTGCAGAAGGTCTTAAATTGGTTGGTGCGCAGGGTGGCGATGGTTTTGCATCGTTTGAAAACGTGAAAGTTACCTTGAATGGTATTTCACTTGGAACCCAAGATCCTGCTACGGCTATGACCTTTGATTCATCATTCACCTTGAACAAGGGTGATAATGAATTGGTTGTGACTGTAGACACCAAGAGTAATGCTACCTCAACTGACACCTTCAAAGTCAGTGTGAATAGCGCTACCTTCCTTGCAAGTATGTCACCTGAATACGTTCAGAGTGGTAACTCAGTAGACTCAAGTGACATCGTGGGAAGCCCAGTAGGCGCATTGCTCACTATCCAGGGAGCAAGTGTTACCGTAGCTCGAAATGATGGATTCTCTGATTCTCGAACTATTGTACGGGGAACCCAGGACAACACCTTGGCACGCTTCAATGTGCGACCGTTGTATGACGATGTAACTGTTACCTCTATTGCGGTAACTGCGAGTACGACGGCAGACCAGATCAGCTCTTCAGCTGTATCAAATGTTCGCCTCTTTGTAGGTGGAACTCAAGTAGGTCCTACCCGCGCATATAGCAGTGCTACGTTCTCAAGCTTGAACTACGCTATCGCTAAGGATGTTACTAAAGCATTCGAAGTTCATGCTGATTTTGACTCAAGTAGTACTGGTACGATCAAGTTCACCTTCACGGTGACTTATCGAGACAGTCTCGGAAAGACTCATACTGCAACTGCAGCAGCTTCTGCGCTCAACACCGTTGTTGAATCAGGATCTATTCAGGTTGCAGTGGATGCAAGTAGCCCAGAATCTACGATCATCCTCGCAGGTACTGAGCAGACTGTTGGAGCATTCCGATTGTCAGCACTCAAGGAATCTGCAAACTTCACTGAAGTGACACTCAACAATAGTGCGTCAGTAGACTCTCGTGTTTCTGAGTACCGCTTGTATAAGGGTGGAAGTGTCATTGGCACTGCTAACCCAATCAGTGGAGAAACCAAGTTTACTCTTGCAGGCAACGTCTTGAACGTTGGTGCAAACCAGAGTGAGACGATCACGGTAAAAGCTTTGCTCAATCCTATTGATGATCGAGCAAACACCAGCTCTACCTTACAGCTCACTTTGAACGGACTTAAGTATCAGTCAGGAAGTGGAGAGGCTAATACTACTTCTTCTCTTGGCTACTCAGCACAGGCAATGGTTGTTCGAAAGACCGTACCTACCTTTGCTAAGATTGCACTCACTGAAAGTGGTGCAGGTAGTGCAAATGAAGAGGTATTCAAGTTCTCAGTTTCTGCAGCAGCAAATGAAGATGTGAAACTTACCAAGCTCGTCTTTGACTTGAGTGGTACTGGTTCAGCTTCAACTAGTGCCTTTGAATTGTATGAAGGAGATACCCTCCGTGGTGTCAGTTCATCAACTCCAGATTGGCCTAGTCTCGATATTACTGTAGCTAAGGGTACAACCAAGACCTTCACGGTCAAGGCTAACACCTCTAATGTTGCAGTAGACAAACGAGTTGTGGTTGGTCTCTCACGAGGAACCGCTGGAGCTAACATCGCATGGCAAGAAGTATTTGTCGACGGTGGTAACATTACCGCTGACGGTGATTACCTCAACACCCTGCCGTTGAGCCAGACCAAGAACTACTAATCCGATTCTCTCGGTTTAGAAAGTATCTTACCTATAGACCCTGCACCCTTGTGGTGCAGGGTTTTGGTTTGGTAATAACATCGGGAAATCTACTGGGTCAGAAGCTTACGCTGTATTTCCTGTAAAGTCTGCTGGTTAACAGTCTTTACGACTCCCGACTTTTAGAGTATGCTGTCGATAGTTATTTTCTATTCATTTCCTATGAATTTTGCCAGAAAAGCGATCCCGTACCTTATCGGGGCAACCTTTATTACTCCGCTCATTATACGGGGTGGCTATATTTTCCCTTTTATTGTCCCGAAGATTTTATTTTTACGGTCCATGATCATGGTCTTGCTCGGATGCTATCTCGTCGTATTGATCTCTGATGTGAGAAAGTACCGCCCACGTTTTTCGCTTTTGACCGTAAGTATCCTCTTATTTTGGCTTAGTTTTGCGATTTCAACCTTTGCGGGTGTCGACTGGTACCGAAGTTTTTGGGACAACCATGAACGCATGTTGGGTCTCTTTACTATCACTCACTATGTCCTTCTGTATCTGATTGCCTCGGCGATGGTAACTACCGATAAACAATGGAATACCGTATTTCGTTCGGTACTGTTGTTTGGTTCGCTCGTGATGCTGATCGGTATGTGGCAGCGTTTTGTCAATCCGGAAGCACTGCTCAATAATGGAGGTACTCGAGTTTCGGCGACTCTGGGTAACGCGATTTATTACAGTGGGTATGGACTCTTCCTCCTTTTCCTAGGAGCGATTCAATATTTTCGTGAGCGATCACAGGGGTGGAAATGGATAGCGCTTGCAACGGCATGTATCGGGTTTATCGGTATCTTCCTTGGGGGAACACGTGGCGCCATCCTCGGACTTCTTGCGGGTGCTGCAGTCGTACTCGGATGTTATGCCTTTGTTATAAAAGAAAAAACCCGGACACGAACACTAGCACGATATGCAGTCGGGATTGGTGTGGTATGTTCGATTGCGTTTGTGATGTTTCGGCAGACTCCATTCATATCTTCGTTGCCAGGTATTGGACGCCTTGCGAATACGTCTTTTTTCTCTGAATTGGTGACAGGTACTCGGGGCATGGCGTGGAAAGTGGCGGTCGAAGCATGGAAAGATCGTCCGGTATTCGGATGGGGGCCGAATAATTATTATTATGCGTTTAACGAGCATTATAATCCTCGATTTCTTGAATTTGGGTGGAGTGAAACATGGTTTGATAATGCGCACAGTGTCATATTCAATACGCTTGCAGTGCAGGGTACCGTAGGTATTGTGGTATATCTCGCCATCTATGTGATAGGGATTATATATCTTGCAGTCGGAATACGCCGTAACAAAGTTTCGCGTTCAGTAGGTTTTTTTTCTATCGGTTTTTTGGTTGCTCATTTGGTCGGTCTTGCAACCGTGTTTGAAAACCCAACATCATATTTATATTTTGTCGTATTTTTAGGCTTTGTCACCTACCTGTCGCGTGAGGTGCGGCTCCGACATACTGTTGAAGTGGATACGGTAGAACAAAAAAAACAATCTGAAAGTAAAACGGTTTCGGTAGGGATTATCGGTACGATCGCATTTTTACTCCTATGTATTGTCTATGTAACCGACATCAATCCTGCGCGTGCAAACCGGGCGACAGCAGCGGCAATGCAGCGTGTGTATTCGGGAATAGCAACACCAGACGTGTATGCTGAGCCGCTTCGATTTGGATCTCCGCATATTGATGATATTCGCAATGATATTTCACGAAGCATTCTTGAGACCATTCCTACGATGGTGCAAAATAAAAAAACTGAGCATGTCGGGGAATTGCTTGACAGGGCAATCGCTGAGCTTAAGGCAAATCGATTACTACACCCACTCGATGTGCGTGTGAATTTCACACTCTATTCTTTTTATAATTACGCGCACCAGCTGACCGGAGATGCTAATTTCTTGAGAGAAGCAGAGGCTGAGATAAAAATTGCTTTGAATCATTCAGAAAAACGTCAACAATTTGAATATGCACTTGCTCAAAATTTGGTAATGCAAGAAAAAATTGCAGAGGCAAAGGGGGTCTTGCGGGCTTCTGTCGAAAACAATGCGAAAATAGGCGAAGGCTGGTATCGACTGGCAGCACTCGAACTTTCGGGCGCAGAGGGGCTTGAGGGTGCACAGCGTATCATTGACGAAGCTTTGTCGCAGGGAGTCGTATTCGATGCTCAGCAAGCGGCCGGGCTTGAGGGTGCGGGTATTGTGCTTCAATAAATGAGAAATAACCGTATGCAGAAAAACAAAAAAGCGCTCATAACCGGAATTACCGGACAAGATGGATCGTATCTCACCGAACTATTGCTCGAGAAAGGGTACGAAGTACATGGTATCATTCGACGTTCGAGTAGTTTTAATACCGAACGAATCGATCATATTTATCGTGATAGTCACGAGAAAGGGGTCAAGTTATTTTTGCATTACGGTGACTTGACTGATGCAAGTAACTTGAATCGTATTTTGGAGAGTGTGCAGCCAGATGAAATTTATAATCTCGGAGCACAAAGTCATGTCAAAGTAAGCTTTGAGTTACCGGAGTATACAGGGAATGTTGATGGTCTTGGTACACTTCGTCTGCTTGATGCAATTGTACATAGTGGAATAAAAACACGGTTTTATCAAGCAGGGTCTTCTGAAATGTATGGAAAAGTACTCGAAACTCCTCAGAAAGAGACAACGCCGTTTTATCCTCGAAGTCCCTATGCGGCAGCAAAGGTATATGCGCACTGGCTCACGGTGAATTATCGTGAGAGTTATGGAATGTTTGCGTGTAACGGAATTTTATTCAATCACGAATCATCACGTCGTGGTGGTACGTTCGTAACCAAAAAAATTACCGATGCATTTCGGGCGATTAGAGAAGGTAAACAGGAGAAGTTATATCTTGGGAATCTTGATGCAAAACGCGATTGGGGATATGCGAAAGATTATGTCGAAGCGATGTGGCTTATGCTTCAGCAGGATACCCCGGATGATTATGTGGTTGCTACCGGAGAGACGCATAGTGTGCGTGAGTTCGTAGAGAGTGCTGCTCCGTACTTTGATTTTTCAATCGAGTGGAGAGGTAAGGGCTTAAAAGAACAAGGGATCGACACACATACGGGTAAGGTTGTGGTTGAAGTTGATGAACGATATTTCCGACCGTCAGAAGTTGATCTACTTCTTGGGGATGCCACAAAAGCACGGCATGTACTCGGTTGGAAGCCTACTGTGACGTTTAAAGAATTGGTAAAGATAATGTGTACTCACGTCGGCTGAGTCAACAAAAATGTACCATTGTAGTATGGAGAAAAATGCAAAGATATATGTTGCAGGTCACCGAGGTATGGCCGGATCTGCAATCGTACGTGCGCTGATGCGTGAAGGGTATGCCAATATAGTTGTACGGACACACACAGAGCTTGAACTTCGTGATAGTCGTGCGGTGGCAGATTTTTTTGCGACCGAAAAACCGGAATATGTGTTTCTTGCGGCAGCACGCGTGGGTGGAATACTTGCAAATAATACGTATCCTGCGGAATTTTTGTTTGACAATGTGCAGATTCAGAATAATGTGATTCATCAGGCGTACGTGCATGGAGTAAAGAAACTTTTGTTTCTCGGATCTTCCTGTATCTATCCGCGCGACTGTCCGCAGCCGATGAAAGAAGAATATCTCCTGACCGGCCCGCTTGAACCGACGAATGAGCCGTATGCGATAGCAAAAATTGCGGGAATCAAAATGTGTCAAAATTACAATCGTCAATACGGAACCAGTTTTATCGCTGCAATGCCGACCAATCTCTATGGTCCGAATGATAATTTCGACCTCCAAACGTCGCATGTGTTTCCTGCACTCATCCGCAAGTTTGTTGAGGCGGTTGAACATGGGGACAGAGAAGTGGTAGTGTGGGGAACAGGTGCGCCCCGTCGCGAATTTTTACATGTGGATGATATGGCTCGGGGTTGTGTATTCTTATTGGAGCATTTTAACCCGACCAAAGAGCAGAGTGAACGAGGACAGATTTTTTTCAATCTCGGTACAGGTACGGATGTATCTATTAAAGAATTAGCCGGTATGATAGGGGAAGTGGCTGGGTTTACCGGGAATATCGTGTGGGATACGACAAAGCCGGACGGGACACCTCAGAAATTGCAAGACGTAGGGAATATACATGCACTTGGTTGGCATCACACGATTGAACTCGAAGAAGGGATCAGGCAGGTGTGTGGCTGGTTCAAAGAACACCGATATGAAAAACGCTAAAAAATTGCTCGAGAGTTTGCAAAAAAAGAATTATCGGGGAATTTTTCTTGATCTCGATGATACCGTCTGCAATTCAGAAGAAGCATATCGACATGCGGAGCGAGTAGTATGGAATGAGTGGAAGAAAGAACATAAAGATGATTTTACAACATTCAGCCTGCATTATGCGCAGGCAAAGCGTGAGGTGAAGCATCGAACCAAAGGTTTGGCCTCGTCGCATTCTCGGCTATTATATTTTCAAAGAATGGTTGAATCTTCTTCGAAGCGCACAAATATCGGTAAAATCAGAAAATATGAACAGCTCTATTGGAGAGCATTTTTTGAAAAATTGCGTCTGCTTCCTCAGGTGGACATGTTTCTTAAAATGGTGTATAGAGAAGGATATGTCGTGTGTATCGTCACGAATCTTACTACTGAAATTCAGTTTAGAAAAATTCAAAAATTGAACATTGGTCGGTACATCAACTATATCGTATCCTCAGAGGAGGCGGGTGCCGAAAAGCCTGATACTCGCATATTCGAGTGTGCTCAGGAAAAAGTAGGGCTTCCAAAAGAGTCGATTGTGATGATCGGAGATAGTGTTGCTCATGATGAGAAAGGTGCGCGTGAATTTGGAATAGATTGTATAGTGGTGTAATGCCTATGAAATTACGTACATGGTATCAGGGACTTTATGATCGTGGTGGAACTCACAAGCTTGCGATACTCCGTTCGCCAATTTTTTTGACGGTGCTTGGTTTGAAGATAGTTGCTTCGTCCCTCTTCGCGTCTCCATTTTTGACTGAGCTTTTTATTCCGTTTGTAAATTATTTTGTCGGAAGCGGATTTGAAAATCCGTATACCTATTTTTTCAATCTTGGATCGCTGAATATTTTCCCCTATCCAAGTCTCATGTTGTATATTCTTGCTGTACCGAGGCTGCTCATTACCCCGTTCATCTATGGTGGGATTGAGAGTGTGACATGGATGCACATGCTCCTGATGCGCGTGCCAGTGCTCATATCGGATATCGTTATTCTGATCGTGCTCTCCCGCTGGCTCAAGGATCGTACCGATAAGGTATTGTGGTGGTATTGGTGTTCTCCGATTTTATTTTATATTTCCTATATTCATGGACAATTGGATGCGATTCCGATCGCACTTTTGTTTGCGTCATTGTATCTGCTATTCAAAAACAAAGTATCTGAGTCCATGATCGTGCTTGGTTTGGCGCTTGCGACAAAGACAAGTATCTTGATCGTAGTTCCTTTTATTCTGCTGTACCTCTTCAAAGAACGTTTGTCGATGAAAAAAATAATGGGATATGCGATACTTCCATTTCTTGCATATATCGCTGCGACCGTGTATCCACTCATGAATCATGCGTTCGTACAGTTGGTATTCCACAATGCGGAGCAAAGCAAAGTTTTCGGTTTACAATACGCATTTGGTGAGGGTGGAGTGATTTATTTCGTTCCTTTGGCATTCTTGCTTCTCTTGATCTATGGTTTCTCCTTTTATCGCTACAATCGAGATTTATTTCTCATGTTTCTGGCTTTTTCCTTTGGGATTTTTACACTCCTGATTCCACCGATGCAGGGGTGGTATTTTTGGACCATTCCATTTTTTATATATTTTTATCTCAAACATCCGCAGGAGCCAAAGACAATGTTTGTATTACTGAATAGTGCATATTTTGCATATTTCATATTTGCCCCTCATTCGGATATCCCGAGCGCATTTGGGGCAGTACTTCCATGGTTTGGTGACATTCCAAATGTATATACCTATCTTACTACCCATGGTATGCCATCGACGCTGGTCCATGGGGCTACTCTTACGGCGCTCCAGGGAGTTCTCCTGGTAAATATCGTATGGCTGTACAAGAAAGGTATGGAGAGTTACCGTACCTATAAAATTAATTATCAGCCGTATCTTATCGGTATCGCAGGGGATTCGGGTAGTGGAAAGAGTACTTTGACCGAGCTTTTGATACAAAAGTTTGGGAAACATAATACTGCAGTTGTCGCCGGAGATGACCTGCATAAGTGGGAACGTGGCAATCCGGCGTGGCAGACCATGACACATCTTAATCCGAAGGCAAACCGGCTCCATATTGAAATTTCAAACGCGCGAGCACTTAAAAAAGGTCGGGGCGTTTTCAGACGTTTGTATGATCATCATACAGGAAAATTCACTGATCCGAATAGGCTTGAATCAAAAAAGATTGTGGTGTTTCAGGGTCTACACACGTTGTATATCAAGAAAATGCGTGACATGTTTGATTTGAAGATTTTTGTCGACCCATCTCCCGAGCTTCGGACTCACTGGAAAATAATTCGGGATATGGAAGAGAGAGGGTATACGAAAGAAAAAATATTGGATCAGCTCCGTGCCAGGGAAGCGGATTCCGAAGTCTATATTCAGAAACAGTCGAAACACGCCGATCTGGTGGTGCGCATGGTGAATATACATCCAATTGAATCAATCGGGGATCGTGCATATCCGGTCACAACCGCGCTTGAAATTGAGTGTGATAATAGTATTAATTTTGAACCACTGTTATCACAATTTGAGAATACAGATACACTTACGTGCGAGCATGTCTATAGCGACACCACTCAGCGAGTGCGGTTCAGAGGCACGGTCACAAAAACAGAAATAGAGAGTACGGCATATCGAATCGCTCCTGAACTCTGGGATACGGTTACCAGTGAGCCTGTATTTGAGGGTGGGTACGAAGGATTGATGCAACTCGTGATTGCGTATGTTATTTTTGAGGGTATGCGCACAGAAAGAGTATGAGCATGATATTTGATCACATCTGCAAGGCGGTAGGCGCTAATCCTGCATATGCGCAGGGTGGGGGTGGGAATGCGTCTTTCAAAAAAGATGGCAAGCTCTATATCAAAGCTTCAGGTTTCAGATTGTCTGAGTTTTCTGAAAATTCAGCATGTGTCGTACTGGATTTGGAAAAAGTGAAGATGGCGTTTGAACACATGCTCGGAGCTCATGCGGATGAGACTGCATATGTGCGTGCAAGCCAGGAAGCCGTGATCGAGTCGCGTGGAGGAAGTAATTTGCGACCGTCTATAGAGACCGGATTCCATGTATTTCTTGATACATATATACTGCATACCCATTCAGTATTTGTAAATGCGTTTACGTGTGTGGAGTATGGCAAGGAGCGATTGGAAGAAATTTTTGGTTCACGTCTTCAGTGGGTGTGGGTTCCCTATGTGAATCCAGGCTCATCGTTGACGAGAGAGGTAAAAAAAATTCGTGAGAACTATATTCATGAAATGAATACGGTGCCTCATGTTTTTTTCCTCCAGAACCATGGGCTTATTGTCGATGGAGAGACTCCGGAGGAGGTAGGAAAAATGCACGAAAAAGTCACTGAGCTGATCCAGGAAAAATTGATTGGGAAGAAGGAATATCCGATACCCCAGATCACACGGGTCAGTGAAAATACATACCAAAGCGCGACCCTATTCCTGAGAGAGTTTATTCGTGCATATCCTGAAAAAGTAACACAGTTTAAAAAACTGGTATTATTTCCAGATCAGGCAGTGTATGGAATGTCGATGGCATTCGACAATACAGAAGGGAATAAGATATCGATTTCCCTTGAGACAGGCTCAGTGGTCTATCATGCGAATGAAAAAGAAGCTTTAGTGATGGAAGAAATTCTCGTTGCGTGGAGCTGGATTATTGATTCTATCGTTACGCGTGGTGAAGCGTGTTCGGTGATTTCACCGGAAAATTGTGCCTATATTCTAGGGATGGATAGCGAGAAATACCGACAGGCATTGTTGAAATAAAACCGTATCATGAGCAGTGGTAAACTATTGATTTTTTGCTGGATTAAGCCTATAGTAGGGATACTTTTAATGGTCGTATATGCATATTGTCATACCGCTCTCAGGACAGGGTAAACGTTTCAAAGATGCTGGTTTTGCGACCCCAAAACCTCTCCTCAGGATGCATGGCAAACCGATTATCGAGCATGTGGTCAATATGTTCCCGGGCGAGCACAAGTTCACCTTTATTTGCCGAGAAGAGCATCTCGAGACTACAAATATGAAAGAGGTGTTAACTTCAATTACACATAATCCGACAATTATCGCACTCAAAGAAAGTAGTTTGGGTCCGGTGTATGCGGTCGCGCAAGCATTCAATGAAATTATGGATGACGAACCGGTTATTATCAGCTACTGCGATTATTTCATGAATTGGGACTATGCGGATTTTAAAAAAACCGTTGAAAAGAACGGATGTGATGCCTCAGTTCCCGCTTATATTGGTTTTCACCCGCACTTGCTCCATGAGAAAAATCTCTACGCCAGTATGCGCGTAGATGAGAATGGGTACATGGAAGAAATCAGAGAAAAGTTTTCATTTACCGAAGATAAAACACAATCGCCACAGTCACCAGGAGTATTCTATTTCAAATCTGGATCATTAGTAAAAAAATATTTCCAGTCCCTCATGGATCGCGGAGAAAAAATGAACGGAGAATATTATATAAGTCTCGTGTTCAATAAAATGAAAGAAGACGGGTTGAAAATTTTTGTCTATGATAAAATCCCGCACTTCCTCCAGTGGGGAACCCCTGAAGATCTGGGTGAGTATGAAGCGTGGGTGAGATACTTCGAGCAGGTAGAAGGAAAGGGGAAAAGTAATAATGAAATTCCGGAATCAGGAGAGCGGTTTGTCGTGATTCCGCACAAAAAAGATTCACCCGAGTACCAGAAATCGCGTGACTATTGGAAAGGGTATTTTGAAGCACTTGATAATTATTTATACTAATCATGCCGTATGGCAAACATCATTCCCATGGCAGGGCTTGGTTCGCGTTTTGCGGAAGCGGGTTATAAATTGCCCAAAGCACTGATTCCGGTTTCCGGGAAACCAATGATCGCGCGTGTGATCGAATCCCTGCCGCCGGCAGACAAATCGATCTTTATTGTCCGCCAAGAACATATAGATCAGTACAAGATTGACGTGTTGATTACACAACATTGTCCGAATGCGATAATTATCGGCATAGACAAGACGACCGAAGGACAAGCATCGACCTGTATGCTTGCGATGGCGCATCTTGATCCCGAAGAAGATATGTTTATCGCGGCATGCGATAATAGTTTTTTGTACGATCATGAAGCATTCGAAAAGCTCAAGTCGGATACAGGCGTCGATGCGGTTGTCTGGACGTTTACCAGAAATAAGTTGCTCGCGGAAAAACCGGAAGCATGGGGGTGGGTAAAGCTCGAAGAAGATCAGCGTACGATTGCTGACATGTCGGTAAAAATTCCGGTTTCTTCTGATCCTTTCCATGATCACGCGGTTGTTGCTACCTTCTATTTCAAACGAGCGGCGGATTTTGCAGCTGCATATGATGCAATGGTGAGAGAAAATTATCGGATCAAAAATGAATTTTATGTCGATTCGATGCCCATTTTCTATAAACACATGGGAAAACGGAGCGTGATTTTTGATGTCGATTTGTATGTAGGATGGGGCAAACCGCAGGATTTATATGAATATGAGCTCTGGGAATATGTATGTGCGGAAAATATTCCGTATGGAGATCCACGTGACCAGGAATTGTGGAAAAGATTCTTTATGCGTTACAGGTAAAAAACCTATGCAGATAATCATTCATCGGGTAAACACTATTGAGCAGCTTGCAACGATTCCAGCTGAGTATGGTGTCGAAATAGATATAAGGGGATATGGGGATCGAATGCTTCTGAATCATGATCCGATACAGGATCCGGATGCGCATGATGGACTTGAAGAATATCTGAAGAATTACCGGCATGCATGTGTTATTTTCAATACCAAAGAAGCGGGGTATGAGCAGCGGATTATCGATCTTGCTCGAAAGTATGGAATTGAAAATTATTTCCTACTTGATGTGGAATTCCCGTACCTGTACCGGGCTACGAGAAAAGAAGGGGTACGGAATATTGCGGTAAGATATAGCGAAGCTGAGCCGATAGAAATGGTAGAAGCTCAGATAGCGAATGGTAAACCACTCCTGGATTGGGTATGGATTGATACGAATACAGCACTCCCATTGGATTCCGACATCGTGTCGCGGTTGAAACCATTCAAAACTGCACTTGTGTGTCCGTCGAGGTGGGGGAGAGCCAAGGATATTCCTCAGTACATAAAGCGTATGAGAGAGTTGAATTTTACGCCAGACGCGGTAATGACTTCTCTTGAATTGGTTTCCGAATGGAAGAAAATAGGGCCCTAATTGGTGGGATGCGGATATGTACCAAAAGATTTTACGATTTTTTAAAACGCTGTGGTCCGCTGAGATTCTTCCAGAAGATACGTCTTCGACTTCGGCGCGCGCTGGTGCCGTAAAAATTAATGTTTTTCCACTCATATTCACATCTCTGACCGTGGGAATTATTCCCCTCGGTGCGTCCGTGTTCTCGAACACAGCCCTGACCTCCAGGACTGTATTTTTTGTATCGATACTGATGTCAGCGATATGCGCATGTCTCATGCTGAGAAAGAAAAATTTTAAGTACTATGTCGATAAAAAGAGATTGATAATCTCGATAGTGTGTATCATCACCGCTACCGTATTATTCGCCATACGGATAAATGGAGGGTATATGGATGAATTTTGTCCGACCTATATTCGCGCATTAGTGATGCAGGTTTCACTGGGCCGCTTTCCTGTCTCTTTTATCAGCTTTCCCGAGTTTATCGCGAATTATCATCAGGGTTTTGTGTATCTCTCGGGCATGCTGTCCTACTGGACGCACATGCCACCATCGTATGCTGTCGTAGCAACATCCATTGCATGTTTCTTTCTGGTGGTGTCCATGGTGCAATTGTTTTTTCTAAAAATCAATACACGTCACTGGTATGTGGCTCTGCCGATTTTTGTATTTCTCACCTCTGCAAGTGTGCCATGGCTACCTGAGCTTGGGTGGTACAATTATGTGAGTGTATTTGAATATTTTGCATCGAATTCGTTCCCGCTTGCGTGGGTGCTGGTACTTGTGATGATATGGACGGTGTATGGTGGTGCGCTTGATACGAGAAAGATTCTAACGATTGTATTCCTGATAGTATCGTTAAGTGTAATCAATGCAAGTGTGTATAGTGTATTGTTGCTCGCATTTGGCTGGAGCCTTCTCAGCCATCTCCGTACAAACCGTGGTGTATGGAGTAGAAAACAATTCTGCATGTATGCAGGCTTGTATTTCTGTGTAATGGGAATTCTCTATATACTTCCACAATACCTGCCATCAGCTTTTTTGAAAGGAGAGTTCTATGATTCACCTCATCTTTCTTTTCGGTTTACTGGCACACCTGTTGAGTGGTGGGAACAAATCAAGGTGATCGCGTTTTATCTGCGTCTTACTGGTACACTTCCCATGTTTGGGGTAGTGGTGGCTCTCTTGTACATAAGGAAGTCACGCATATTTTTGTTTCGCTTTCTCTCGTATGTCCTGGTAATCTCTTTCTTATTCCCTATACTGTTCAAATTTTCCAATATTAACATATGGGATAATATTCATAAGTTTGCGATTATTAGTATGTTCATGTCGATCATACTCGTCAGTCTGTTTTTGTCGCAAGTTACGAATCGAATAATCCGTAAACTGACGTGGTGTGCAATAGGACTATCTCTGTTATTGAGTATTCCTTCAGGATATGATATGTTTAGACATCGAATCTCGGCTGATTTTGGGAAGCAGGGGATGACTGATGAGCGTTATCAGGATATTTCTGATTTTCTGAAACAGCAGAAGTCCAACGAGATCGTTATGATTCCATTTGGTGAGAATGTGATGTGTAGTGAGGGTGATTTCGGACTAATTGCAGGCTATTCGGGCGCGTTTGTGCGGAATAGCTATGCAATGAATTTTTTGCTTTCTGAGAAGGTTGAACGTGCGTATGTAGAGAATGAATACTGGTGGAAAGATGATAGTACATTTGAATCAGTGTTGCTCGGTCTGAAAGATACTGAATATGTGATCATGAGAAATACCGAGGTGGATATATTTGAGAAAAAAATTAGTGAATTTAATGCTAAAGATGGAGAGAATATCGTACATTTTTCATCTGATTCTCTCAGGAAATTCAATGGATTCACCGTGTATCATAAGAACATATCACATAATTGAGTGTAGCGAGTATGCATGAGATGGTGGTGCGCTTCAAAAAAATAGTCAAAGAAAATGCGTTTATATATGTACTATTGATGATCGTCGGTGCCGTATTTGTGTACCTCAATAGCCGATTCACGGATATTAATTTTCTTGCGTTGCATTCGATTGACGAGTACGAGTTTCATGGTAGTTTGTTGCGGATGTATGACGGTTTGAGCGGGGGAAATATTCCACTTTTGTTCCGTACGGGATTTTATTCGTACGGATTTTTATTTTTTTTCACGAATTTTATTTTCAGTGCGCCGTTTATACACATGGGAAATACCGAATGGGCTATTTTTGTGCCTCGGATGATTTCAGCCGCGTGGGCCATGATAAGCATGTGGTTTTTGTATGCGTTTTCACGGAAACATCTTGGGCGCATGGCAGCGGGATTGCTATGCATGATCATCGTGCTCATGCCGGGTTTCTGGTTCAATGGGTCTATATTTCATCCGGACTGGATGATGGCTGCCGGGCTTGCTGCAGCGGTATATTTTCTATCTAGCAGTGAAAAAAACAAGAAGTTCTATTGGTGGGCTGTTGCAAGTCTCGGGGTAGCTGTATGTGCCAAAATTCAAGCAATCACGTTTTTACCGCTATTATTTCTATATGTATTCGAGACCGAGATCAGCACATTCAGGTTTAAGAATGTCTGGTCCAATATACGACGATTCGCATATTCGCTTGCGGTGATATTTGGAATGTTTGTTGTAACGAACGTGTATATTCTACACCCGACCGGATGGGGTGTGTTTGTGCGTGCATTTCTGGATAATATGTGGTCGAATGCGACCAATCATGGTGCCGGAGGGGTAGTGTCCTTTGTTGAAAAAATCGGCATCATCGGAGACTTTTATGTTCCGGTATATATACTTGGCATACTCATTCTGTCTGCAGGTTATGTAATATATAAACAAGTGATATCGCCAACACGACAATGGGGAGGGTTCATCGCAAGTGTATTTCTTCTCAACATTGCATACTTAGTATTTTTCGTAAATAAGGCGTGGCAACACTATTATTTGCCGGTAGTTATGCTTGGTATATTTGTATTTGCCTATGCCTTGGTGCTACTCACGCAAAAAATACGCCTTGCGGTGTTAGTGGTATTGATTGTTATACAGGCGGTCGTACATACTTCAGGATTAGCTAGGATTGTGTTCTCGCATGATGACTTGTATGAAAAAAACAAACGTATGAGTGATTTCATCGTACAGCGTTTGGAAAATGAAGTGGGTCCTAGTGATGCCGTCCTGGTGTCACCATCGGTTGCTTTTCAGTATACGAAGCTCGGTCTCGGGTATCGGCAAGTAAAGACGTTGAGCGGTGACCTGACTGATGCGACGATTAATGAAGAAGCGTACGAACGGTTTATTGTGGAGCGTTACATGGGTTCAGATGTTTCGGAATTCAGACCATTCGTACGATGGGATTACATTATACTCAATGTTGACGATCCGTATGCCCAAGAAGATCATGACACGTTTCGAAAGTTGTTACATGAGGAGACGGAATACGAATTATTTGCTCAGAATGACGAAGTATATATTTTTAAACACCAATAGGTATGAAATTATCGATCGTCATACCGTGCTATAATGAACTCGATAATATTCCGCTTATTATTGATGGTTTTAATACCATACTGACCGGGAATGACATCGAGGTTGTTCTGGTAGATAATGGATCGAGTGATGGGACGGACGCGTATCTCAGCCGTATCTCATCTGCATATCCTTTTTTACGCACCGTGCGGGTGCCGGTGAACCAGGGGTATGGATTCGGCATTCTTTCGGGTTTGAAAGAGTGTACGGGAGATTTTATCGGATGGACACATGGGGATTTGCAGACGCCACCGGGCGATATCGTCCGTGCATGGAAACTGTTAGGGGAGCATGCGTATAATACACGCTTGTATATAAAAGGTAGACGAAGAGGGAGAAGCTTATTCGACTCGTTTTTTACCGTCTGTATGAGTGTATTTGAGCTCTTGATCATGAAGCGATGGCTCATGGATATCAATGCGCAACCCAATATTTTTCATCGAAGTTTTTATGACACATGGGAAGATCCACCACACGATTTTTCGCTTGACCTGTATGCATTCTTCATGGCAAAAAAACATAGGCTCAATATCAAAAGATTCGATGTGGTGTTTCCTCCGCGGGTACACGGTGTCTCACACTGGAATCATGGTATACAAAGCAAAATAAAATTTATCAAACGGACGATTGATTTTAGCCTCAAATTGTCTCGGAAAATATAATATAATCCGGTGTGATCAATACAACTGCGCAAAATACATTAAAGAATTCAGGATATAATTTTATCGGCTTTGTTGTCCCGTTATTTGTATTTATTTTTGCAACCCCGATAATTGTTGCTAAATTAGGGGTAGAACAATATGGTATTTATGTGCTACTCAATACGACACTCACCTTGTTGGGGTTGCTCGACTTGGGAGTGAGTGTGGCAAATAGTAAACACATGATTGAATATTATACTACCAATCAGGTCGAAAAATTGAAACGACTGGTATATTCGATGAATTCAGTGTATGCCATACTGGCGGGCGTGTATATGCTATCGTGTGTAGGTATAGGATTGGTGGTAAAACATATGACGCATGCAGATGGGCGACATGATTATTTTGTCTTATTTTGCCTTATAGGTTTGATCGGGGCTATAAATTCAGTATTTGGTAATTTTTTTAATTCACTTTTCATGTTGCAAAAAGTGGGATTACATATAGTTATCAATACCACATTTTTAATATTACAGAATATCAATCTTTTGGTATTGTCATATGCTGGGTATACGCTGGTACATATTATGGCAGTACAGGTGGTACTAGCTGTGGCAAGCAGTGTCGTATATTTTATTGCAGGAAAAAAGAATTTTCCTGTACTGCAATTAAAATATATGTGGGCAAAGGAGGAGATCTACAAAAATTATAAATATGGCTTAACCGTGGCGTTCAATAATATCGCGTCATCTTCATTGGTGCATTTTGATAAATTGCTCATACCTGTGTTTACTGGTCCTGCGCAACTTACCTATTATAGTGTGCCTGGAGCGATCACTAATAGAATTTCAGGGATATCGAGTACTTTTTCTACATTGCTATTTCCGATCACTGTCAGTCTGCATAGCCTCAGTGATGCGGAAAAATTGAAGAGAGTATACCAGCGTTCAGTCAGGCTTATCGCAATTTTAGCTACATCCATTTCTCTTTCGATTATTGGGGTTGCCGACAAGATTCTCTTATATTGGATCGATGAAAATTTTGCCAAGCAGACAACGATGGTATTGATAGTACTAACGATCACGAATGGTATTTTGGCCATATTCAATCCACTGTCCCAGATGCTCATGGCGATGAATAAGATGAAATTTTTGACAACCGGCACGATCGTGATGGCTGGGGTCAATATACTGGCTCTATGTGTACTCATGCCTTTTTTTGGGATCAATGGTGCTGCCGTAGCATATCTATTGGGGGTCTTGCCGATAGTGGGCATGTTTTATTACGCTGAGAAAAAATATTTCAAGGTATCATATGTAAAACAACATATGGTCCTATTTTTCAAATTACTTAGTACAGCAATACCATTTTTGGTATTTATGAGGTATATGGTATATCCAGTCATTGCGAATTTCATGACAATTATAGTTGTGTTACCGGTATGTGTGTTGTTGTTTTTAGTCCTATACAAGTTGTTCGGTTTTGTGGAACAGGAAGATTGGAATGACGCGAAATTATTTTTGCAAAAAATTGCGCTAAAAATAGGCATAAAAAAACCTTGAAAGGTATGTATAGGAAATATTTTTGCAGTTTTGCTGATTCAAGAATGAAACGGACGCTGGATCGTGTAAAGAAACAGGCAAAAAACATGGAGTACTTCGATGAAATTTTTGTGTATACGGAAAATGATCTGAAAAGGGATTTTAAAATTCTTTTTAAGAAGAAATTAGTTAAAGGAACAAGGGGTTTCGGGTATTGGGTGTGGAAGCCTCAGGTCATATTACAGGTATTATCGCAGATGAATGACGGGGACGTTTTAGTATATATGGACGCAGGATGTCATCTGAACAAAAATGGATTAAAACGTCTCGATGAATATTGTGAACGCGCTCGGATGTCTGAAAAAGGGTTGTGCATTTTTCAAGAGGCGCTTCCTGCAGATAATGCAAACTTACAGATATATTATTCAGCGCTTGAAAAATTTTTTACCAAGGGCGATCTATTTGAGTATTTTGGTGTTCGAGATAGAAAAAATATATGTGATACGGGACAGATTGCCGCGACGGCGTTTGTGATTAAGAAGTGTAGGGAGGCGGAAGAATTGATTACTGAGTGGCTATCGGTCTTTCAAAAAAATTTTTCCTTGGCAGATGATAGCCGTTCTATCTCTCCGAATTTTGAAGGATTTGTCGAACACCGGCATGATCAGAGTATTTTCTCTCTCTTATGTAAAATGTATAAGATTGAAGGAATTTCAGCATATGAAATGTGGCAGAGTGATTGGAAGCGGCTTGAAAAGTATCCCATTCATGCTAAGAGAGACAAGGATCTGAGCATCTATTGGCGAGGATATCAGAAAATACGACAAATGATTATTCGTCTGATACATAATTAAAAAAAGTATGGGTTTAGAAATTAATGGCTTATATAATTTATTGCAGCTGAAGAAAAAAGAGAATTCGTTCAATTCAATAGCGATGATTGGACGACAGTGTCTGCATGTCAAAAAGAATGTATTGGTGAATACATGTAAGGATGCAGGAATAAACGTGGAAGAACGTGAGTGCGCTGATTTATATAGCGATGGATATAGTGAAAAATTACTCAAGCATATCGGATTCACGTCAATTGACTCAGTAGATTTCAGTGATTATGAGAAATGTACCATTACCCATGACATGAATAAACCGATCCCTGAAATGTATAAGGGAAAGTATGACATCGTGTATGACGGAGGGTCTTTGGAACATATTTTTAATTTTCCGGTCGCTGTAAAAAATTGTCTTGAAATGGTACGTGTTGGCGGATATTTTCTGTCGGTTACTGCGGGGAACAATTATAGCGGACACGGGTTTTATCAGTTTAGTCCGGAATTGTTTTTCAGAATATGTGGGGAAGTGAATGGATTCGAGATCGATACGATATATATTGATGATAATCGGTCGAGATATGAAGTCATCGATCCCGAAGTGGTGAAGAGCAGGGTCACCTTTCAGAATCTTACCAAGACATTTCTCGTGGTTGTCGCGAGAAAAGTTGCTGAAAAGAAGATTTTTGAAGATACACCCATGCAGAGCGATTATATTCTTGAGTGGGGAGGGTCAGAGAAAAAAACAGGAAAAAAGAGTAATCCATATATGCAACTGGCGTATCGGTGCATACATAAAATTGGCAAATTACTGCATATTGTTCCCAAATATAACAAAAAATGGTTTACCAAAATAACCTGGTAATAGGTAGATGTTGTCTGTAATCCCGGGTCATATGAAAGATTTTCTGCTGTCGAGGATAGCGAAAGTTAAAAAATATATTAAATTGAACAAAATATTTTGTTTGTTTCTTGCAATAGTTGGAATAAGTTTGGTAATACATCTATCTCACAGGAATGATCATTTTCAAGAAGCTGATTCGACTCTCGTATACGAGAATATCCGCAGCTTTCCCTACAGCGCGATGACGTATATGAGCTGGTCATATGCTGAGGCAGGTTCTTGGTTCCATATTTCTGAAGATCAGGCACGAGGAATAATCGAGAATTCGATAGTATCAAGAATCATGCAAGGAGCGCTCGGTGATGCGTTCGACGAACGGATGAGAGAAAAGATTGTGACAGGGATTGCAGCGAATAAACCGATAGGTTTTTATGTGCGAGGATTATATATATTGGTTGTTGCAAAATTGGCGGATTATATTCCGTATCCCCTAGAAATGGGATTAGTATTGCCGTTTTCTTCTACATATTCATTTGGTCCGGGAGTAGTGTATGGTCTTGCGACGGCTTTCTCGCATGATTCTTATGCGAGTTTTATGTCGATGGCAACAGGTGTGACCATCATCATATTTCACGCGACCGTGATACTGCTGTACATGCTCTTGGTAAGACTTTCGATTACGCCCCGTGCCGCAACGATTATGTCCTCGGTATTGCTTTTTGCGGTCACCGCGTATTCATACGGGTACCATCTCGGTAGTAGTGTGTGGAATATGTTTTCAGGCACATTATTTCTCTTGCTCGTAGTCGTGTATAGGAAAAAATATTCAGAAGATGTATTTCTGAAGAGAGTTGCATGGTCGTTTGGAATATTGGTCTTCTTTAATTACTTGTTGATATTTTATTATGCTGCATTGTTTGTGGCATACGTCTATACGTCTTTTGATACATTGCAGGGAAAAAATTTCATACAGAAGATGGTTTCAGTGTTGAAAACTCAGAAGCCCGCTATCGTATTGACCGCACTATGTACACTATTGTTTTTTCAGTCAGGACAGGGAAACCGTGCGACAGCGGCGTCCGTCTATGAGGTAGTACAGCACACTTATTATGGTATCCTTAATTTTTTTAGCATCTACCACGATAGCAGAGTGCTCGATATGCTACAGGTAGCTTTTTTTGGTATACTTCTATCTTGGGGAGGATATGTCTGGTATCAAAAGAGGGGTAGTACACAATCGGTTGAGCGTATCATGAGTATCACCTTAGGTGCGCTGCTCGTAGTATATACACTGGCTGTGGTTGGGGGCGTATTGGGATTTGCAGCCACTAGACACATGCTATTTCTAGTACCGGCCGTCTATATGGTGGCGGCAGGAGCCGTGAATGTGTTGATAAAAAAATATCACGTATTGTGGTATGTATTGTTTGGCTGTGTTTTGGTTGGGGGTCTATACGGCGTGCATAGTAGGATACAAGAGACAACTGATATTTTTAATTCAATACGATTAGAAGGTGAGCCGGAAGTTGTATTGGTAAACGGCTATGCGTATAGTCTGCTGTATAAGGACTGGGGTAGCGACAAAAAAGCGGTTATCTTGCCGCATGATGGTCTGGTTGCCAACACGCTTGAGACCGGTAAAACATATTGGTATGTAAGCCAGACCAATGATTTTAGTTCGGTAGCACGTGGGTGGGAATCGAGAAATATTGTTACTGAAACATTGATGGAATCAACGTATATCACCGATGTCCGTTTTCCGGCATATGATCCTGAAAGCTATGGATTCAATCGCCCAAATAACGCGTATATCGCCAAATTTACCGTCATAAGCAAGTAAAAGGATATGATACGCGTAGCGTTTATTAAATTCGGCGGTATGTCTGCCGGGGGAACAGAAAAATATCTGCAGACTGTTGCAGCTAATTTACCATCAGAGAGATTTAGTGTTGATTTTTATTACTGCGATGCGGCTCCATATATCGGAAGCGACTACAAACATCTTGATACAGATCCTGAGCGGTTGAAATTCATGCAAGGAAGCAAGGTAAATTTGATTAAGTTTAAGGTCGGTTTCAAAGATGTGACCGTGCCCACGCATGATTGGGTCAATACTAATTTCTGGGAAGTATTCAGCGAAGAAAAGTATGACGTTATTTTTACGGGTAGAGCTGGACATCCTGAATATCCGTTTTGTTTAATCAAAAAGACTCCAATCGTCGATTCTCTACACTTATCGGGTGGTGCGGATAATCAAAAAAATATACAGAAAGTAATTCAGCTTTCAGAGTGGAGCGCTCGGAAATGGATAAGAATGGGTGGTGATCGACGGCGTATTACCATTATTTATCAACCGGTAGAAATACAGGAGTTTAAGAAAGAAGACTGGAGGAAAAGGTACGGGCTAGGGAACAAATATGTATATGGTTTTCATCAGAGAAATGATGATAGTATTTTTTCTCCCATACCGCTTAGCGCGTATGCGACGATAGAAACCGATGCGACACATTTTGTTATTTTGAATGGAAGTGAGAAATATAAAAAACAAGCAAAAGAGCTGGGTATAAAAAATATTACATTCCTGCCATTCGCACAGACACAGGCTGATATCTATAATTTTTTGGGTATGCTTAATGTATTTGCGCACGGCAGAAGGGATGGGGAAATAAATTCAACTTCCATTGCGGAAGCAATGGCTTTTGGTCTCCCGGTCGTGAGTCATTGTACAAGGTATAATAACGGGCATATCGAAACCATCGGCAGGGCTGGGAAAGTGGTGGGAAATATGAAAGAATATGCCGAAGAATTGGTCAGATTGCAAAATGATACGGCATATAGTACTCTGGTATCAGAATACGCAAAAAAAAGGTTTGAAGAAAAATACTCATTAGAGCGTCAAATGCAGAAAATTGAAAAAGTTATTGAAATGGCGGTGTATAGTCCTCAGAACTACACATTTTGGCACTGGTCTTCTCTACCAAGGGTATTATATTCGATAAAATACGCAGTTCGTGTCAAGTTGGCAAAACCAGTTAAGTATATTTTAAAAAAAATCGGTTTGTAATATGTCTAATCATAATATGGGTATATATAGAAAAATTAGCACAATATATTCAAAAGAGGGTGCGGCGGGTATTGCTCGTAGAATTGGTAGGCATGTTAATACAGTCAAGCAATTGGGTGTAAAAGGTTCGGCGAGGAGAGTGGTGGGTAAAATTAAAAGTATAAAAGATGGAAGATATTCGTTGAATCATGCGTATGATCAGCGTTTTTTTCTCGACAATCTGCATGACAGTCGTCCGATGGCTGAGTACTTAGCACCTAAGATTGCCAAAAATTTAGATATCAAATCAGTCGTTGATTTAGGGTGTGCCACAGGTCACTGGGTTCATGCATTTGAGAAGGCAGGGGTCGATGTTCTAGGTATTGAAGGTGGCGAGCGAGCGCGGACTATGCTGGTGTGTACCCCGGAAAAAGTGATTTTTGCAGATCTACGAGATCCTTTGAATATTAATAAGGATTTTGATTTGGCGATGTCAATTGAGGTTGCGGAACATATCGAAGGTAAATTTGCAGATGCATATGTCAATAATATATTGAGTTTCCATCCAAAAATAGTAATGTTGACTGCCGCAACACCAGGACAAGGGGGAGAGTTTCATGTAAACGAACAGGACAAAGCTTACTGGGAAAAGAAATTTTTTGATAAAGGTTATGTACGTGCACCGGAAATCGAGGAAATGATCGCGCAGCTAGTCGAAAGTGCAAAAAATGAAAAAAATCCTCCTGAAATCATGAAAAATCCAACCCAGGCACATCACGGAGTGTTTGTGCCATTTTGGATGCCTAAAAATTTGGTAATCTTCAAGAAGAATGTTGCGTCCTAAAATAAACAAATATGCTGGATTATCTCGGGATACAAAAAGAATTTTCTTTCAAACGAAAAGTAATGTCCTTTCTTGATAGTACGGAACCAAAAAAATTTCCAATAAGGATCACAAGAACAATACTTAATTTTTTAGTGTATATCCCGAGACAGGTGGTGCATTACCATCGACGAAAGAGTTTTGAAAAATTCTATAATAATCATCAGGCTGATATTAAAAAATTATTGAGCATAGTTGTTGATGATATTTCTAGAGAAGTTATTAAAACACAGATACACTTTTTTACAAAATTTAACACTGCATCTGAACAGGGTTTTTTGAAAAAAAATGGATTGTGGGAAAAACACAATGCATTACTTGATAACGATGAGTATTTCCCGAAAGGAGTGATCACTCTCTCAGATGACGAAGGTTTTGTGGATTGTGGGGCATTTACGGGTGATTCAGTTGAAGATTTTTGTACACGCACCAGAGGAAAATTTAGACACATTTTTTCGTTTGAAGCTGATAAAAAAAATTTTGACGAACTTGAGAAAACGGTCAAAAAACTGGGGTTGGATCAGAAAAAAATCAGCTGTTACGCTAAAGGAGTGTATTCCAAAAATGGACAGTGTAGTTTTTCGTTGAAAGGTATTGGCTCATCAATTTCAGATACGGGAGAAGAAGTGATTGACGTGGTTGCATTGGATAGTTTTTTGAATCAATCGGAAAAAGAAATGATTACGTTTGTCAAAATGGATATCGAAGGGGCTGAATTGGAAGCACTGAAAGGTATGCAGGAGATTATTCGCAACAATAAGCCAAAACTTGCAATATGCGTATACCATAAACCAAGTGATTTTTGGGAACTTCCGCTGTATATTCATTCATTGAACCCTGACTATAAATTTTATTTCCGACAACATGCCTTGTCTCGTACGGGCACGGTCTGTTATGCGGTCTAAGCGCGTATGATTATCACGAGAAGCCCATTGAGAATTTCACTCGGAGGAGGTGGCACTGACTTACCTTCATATTATGAAACACATGGTGGTTTTTTGATTGCCGGGGCTATTGATAAATATGTATACATCTCATTGAGTATCCCGTTTGTCCAGGAAATCCTGGTGAAATACTCAAAAACTGAAAAAGTGGAGCGCATTGACCAGATCGAACATCCGATTGTGAGAGAAGCCTTGCGGATGGTCGACCCTCATCTCAAGGCGGTGGAGATAGTGAGTGTAGCGGATATCCCGGCCGGCACCGGGCTTGGTTCATCGGGAAGTTTCACTACAGCCCTACTGAAGGCATTGCATGCCAACAATAGGACATTGATACATCCGCAGGATCTGGCTGAAGAAGCGTGTGCTATCGAGATCGGTAAGTTAGGTGAACCTATCGGAAAACAAGACCAATACATTGCGGCATACGGCGGGCTCACCTGTTTTGAATTTCATACAGACGGCACTGTGAGAGCGGCACCACTGCGTGTAAGTAAGGAGACGACATATGATCTCGAGGATAATCTCTTGTTGTTTTTTACCGGTTATTCGCGCGCCGCATCATCAATTTTGAAAGAACAGAATGACAAGAGTAAGGAAAACAATCAGGATATGATTGAGAATTTGCATTTTGTGAAAGAATTGGGATACCAGAGTAAAGACGCGCTTGAAAATGGTGATTTGGTTAGATTTGGGGAATTGATGAACGTACATTGGGAACATAAAAAAAAGAGATCGGGTGGAATGTCGAATCAAAAAATTGACGAATGGTATAGAGTAGCATTGGCGAATGGTGCGGTGGGGGGTAAATTGATCGGTGCGGGCGGCGGAGGATTTTTGCTATTCTACGCTCAGGATAAGGCGAAGTTACGACACGCACTCACTAGAGAAGGATTGGAAGAGGTTCGGTTTAGATTTGACTTTGAAGGAACGAAAATAATTACTGCCATATGATCACTACACTCGCATTGCTTGCCGGAGGCCTGGCAACACGCCTCTATCCGGTTACCAAAACAACACCCAAATCACTTATCGACATAAATGGCAAACCATTTATCATGCATCAACTGCAATTATTGAAGAAAAGCGGTATACAGCGAATAGTGGTGTGTGCCGGGTTTCTCGGAAACTTGATTCAAGACGTGGTTGGGGATGGAAAAAAAATTGGGATTGACGTCGAGTATTCTTTTGATGGGGATCAGCTACTCGGAACCGGAGGGGCACTCCGTAAAGCATTGCCACTTCTCGGAGATACATTTTTTGTTATGTATGGCGACTCATATCTACCGATTAGTTTTGCGGATGTGAGCAATTTTTTTGAAAACCAGACAAAAGGCGCTCTTATGACTGTCATCAAGAATGATAATCAATGGGATAAGAGCAATGTCATATTTGAAGAAGGTGCAATCGTGTATTATGATAAGGTGAATACTCAACCCGCCATGCATCATATCGACTATGGACTTGAAATATTTACCGCGAAAGCTTTGGGTAGGGTAAATGAAGGTGTGCGGATAGATCTCGCGGACATTTTTAAAGACTTGATAAAACATGGTGATATGGTAGGGTATGAGGTGCATGAACGATTTTATGAAATCGGGTCGTTCTCAGGAATTGAAGACATAAAAAAATATTTATCGTAATGTGTGTTCTATGGATACCTATATTGAATCATATTTACAAGCGGTAGAGACGATAGCGAGGAGAGTTGATAAAAATGCTATCGAACGGGGGATCGAATTGATTTTGGAAACCCGAAACAGAGGAGGAAGGCTATTTATCCTCGGTGTCGGTGGTAGTGCGGGGAATGCCGGGCATGCGGTAAATGATTTTAGAAAGTTGGTCGGGATCGAAGCGTATGCGCCTACCGATAATGTTTCTGAGCTTACTGCACGTACCAATGATGATGGGTGGGAAAGTGTATTTGTGAACTGGCTCAGAGGAAGCCGTCTGAGGAGTGAAGATTGTATTTTTGTAATTTCGGTCGGAGG